>RGAU01000174.1 GCA_009919975.1 Gammaproteobacteria bacterium | reverse complement strand
CCCTGGGTCGCCTACCCCTGCGGATCACGGAGACCACCTTTAGCCCCGCAGACTACGACGCCTTCCTTAAGCGGGAAGGGGAAAGCATCGCTACCTTCCGCCGCAGCCAGCAGCAGGCCTTCAACGAAGAGCGAAGCCGCTGGTCGGCCCAGGACAGCTCGGGGGCCACTGCGGAGCCGCCGGCGGCGCCAACGGTTGCCGTGGAAGCCGGCTATACGGCGGTGGAGAGCCCCGTGGCGGGGTCGCTCTGGAAGCATGCGGTGACGCCCGGCGCTTGGGTGGAAGCCGGGGAGCCCGTGGCCCTGGTGGAATCCATGAAGACGGAAATTGCGGTGCTGGCGCCGGAAGCCGGGCGCCTCTCCTCCTTTGCGGTGCAGCCGGGGACCCCCGTCACCCCCGGCTCAACCATCGCCCTCTTAGAAAGTGCCTAGGCGGGCGATGGGCGATGGGGCGCCTAAGCGCCCTCGTCCTCGGTGATATTCGGCCCAGTGTAGTCCGGGCTTGCGGCAAAGCGCCGATAGCCCTCGGTCATCGCCCGAGCGCAGTCTCCTGGCGTACCCCCAGCGGTGCCGCGCTCGGCGCAGGGCCCTTCAATCAGCTCCGGATAATTGGCTTCCACCCACTTCCGAGCCTCATAGTAGATGGGCTGGTCGTTCGAACGGGTTTTGATGTCAACGATGCGCCCCTCTTCAATGGTGAGCGTAAAGGTGTCGGTCACCTTAAAGCCCGTTTTCAGGGCGAGTACGGGGTCATCGTCAACGGTGATCGGGCATTCCACCACCCCAGGCTCGAGCAATTCGCAAGCGCCTCGCTTCACGATGGCGTAGTTCCCCCCCTCGGCCCAGCCCTGGTACCAAAGGATGCGGCTCCCGGCGTCGCCGGCGTCCTTGACCAGGGCAGCCATCGCTTCGCGATCGAAGGCGTAAAAGGCGTCGATAAAGGTTTCTGCGAGGGCAACCTCCGGGGTGTGGACCGGTTCGTTGGCCATGGCCTGGGTTCCTTCTTCGGAAGCGGGGGGGGTACAGCCCGTCAGGGCCGCGGCGGCAAGGAAGCCAGCGGCCCAGGGGCCTATGGGGAGAGAGGGCATAGCACGCTCCTTCAAAGGGCTAGAGTTGGGTTAACCGCTTGTTGGGGTAAAAGGCCAGGGCTAGCTGCTCCCGGATGGAAAGGGCCTTGCCCGTTCCAGCTCCGATTTGCCCAACGATTTCGTCCCCGCAATAGGTGCCGAAAAGCCGGTCCCAGAGAATGATGTTGCAGCCATAGTTGGAGTTGCTTTGGCGAAGCTCCAAGGCGTGGTGGGCGTGGTGCTGGGGCGCCGTAGCAAAGATCCAGTCATAGCCCGGCAGGGAGCGCAGGGGCAGATTGGCGTGATTGAGGTTACCGTTCCAGAAGTGGAAGGCCGCGGTCACCGCAATGACGTCTTCACTGGCCCCAAAGAGCGCCAGGGCAATGGGCGTACCCAGCGCCAAGGTAAGGTACTCCAGCGGATGGGTGCGATCCCCCCGAAGGCACCCCATCTTAGTAATGTGATGGTGGGTCGCGTGCATGCGCCAGAAGAACAGCGATTCATGCTGAATTCGATGGCACCAGTAGTAGATGAAGCTCTCCACCAACTTCACGAGGAAAACGGCCCCCAGCAGCCCCCCAACCGTCGTCGGTGCGAGGGTGAGGTCGAACGGAGATCGATCCCGAAGCCAGGCAAAAGCCTCGGAAAGGGGCGTCGAATAGAAATCGTCGTAGAGGGGAATCCATAGCAAGGCCGCAAAACCCAGCCAAAAGGCGTCCTCGGCGAATTCCTTCGGCGTAAGCAGCCAATCCTCGCGCTTAGTCCACACCCGCTCCGCCACGATCAGCAACGGTATGGGAAGAAGGATCATCAAGGTGGTGAAAAGATCAGGGTTCATCCACCGCTGGGTAATCATGGTGGCAATGGCCACCATGGAGCCGAGGACTAAGAAGGGCTGGGGCAGCATCCAGAGCCAGGACGCCCTCGCCTTTTCAGAACGAACACTGGGGGCCGCGGCCCCCAGGGATAGGTCAGACATCAGGAGAAACCTCCTAGCCTAGGCCCGCCTTAGCGGGCCGCTCCGTTGTAGGTCACGCCCATAAAGAAGTAGGCGCCTCGAGGACTGACGGGATAGCCGAACTCCGACACGTAGGGCTGACGGTTGGTGAGGTTCGACACGCCGCCGTAGACCGTGATGGCGTCGCTGGCCTGCCAGGCGCCGCGGATATCCTGAATGAGCCTCGCGTCGGCCACGCCAGCACCACCATAGTTCTGCTCGATGGTCTCGATCTCGCCGCCGTCTTCATAGCCCAGCGTCATCTCGTCGTAGTAGACGCCAGACCAGGAAAGGCTGTAAGGACCGTAGCTGAGGCCAACCCCAAACTGGGACGCCCACTCGGGACGACGCATCTCCCCGAGCTCCGGATTCACCACCGCCGGTTCGCCGGGGCTCGACGGCTCGATGAGGTCCAGCTGATCCTGACGGGTCGCATTCATGGAAAGATCCACGCCGATGCCCATGACCTCGAACTGATAGAGCGCGCCGAGGTCATACCCTTCCGCCTCCACGGCGCCAAAGTTCAGGCGCGTTTGGTTCAGCGAGGTAAGCCCCCCGTTCTGCGCCGAATCGGCCGCTGGGTTCCGGGAAATCAGCGGACAGAACGCGTTGCTCAGGCTGGGGGAGTCGTAGCAGCCATTCACAATGTTCTGGGAGGAAATGGCCACGATGGCGTCTTCGATTTCGATATCCCAGTAGTCCACGGTGAGCGTGAGGCCCGGCACAAAGCGAGGCTGCAGCACTACGCCGTAGGTCACCGTATCCGCCACCTCTTCCGTCAGCGCGGAGTTACCCCCCGTAGTGCCCGGGAAGCCCGCGGAGAGCGGATCCTGGAAGGCGTAGGTGCCATCAGCGGCAAAAAGCTCGTCGTCCGAAACGTTATTCGCCCGCAGGTCAGCCACACAGTTGGCCTGGCGGAGCGCCGGATCCGGCGCCGTGGAGATTTGCGTGGCGTCACACGGATCCGCAGGACGGAAGAACGCGCCCTGCGCGGGGGAGAACAGCTCGAAGAGATTCGGCACGCGGACCGCCCGGGAGAAGCTGCCGCGGACGCGAACGTCCTCGATGGGCTGCCAGACCAGGCCGTAGCCATAGGTGTCGTTCTCGCCGAAGGTGGAGTAGTCCGACCGGCGGAAGGAACCATTCGCCGTCAGCTCCTGCGCACCAGGGAGATTCGCCAGCAGCGGAACACTGATCTCGGCGAAGTAGTCCGTGGTGTCGTACTCGGAGGCGCCGGACAGCAGCGTAATGGACGGATCCTCCCCGAGGCTCCCTGCGTTGGAGACATCGCCAACGAAATCGCCGGCACTAAAGGCCACGCCTTCCGAGGTGACGCCGCTGACGGGCAAAATGCCACGATCAAAGGGATCGAAATCCTGCGCGGTTTTCTCTTCTCGGTACTCAAAGCCCACGGCAAACCCAATGGGGCCCGCCGGGAGGGAGAAGAAGCGAGAGGAGTCGCCGCTCACAATAGCCTGCAGCACCGTTTGCTCGATGTCCTCAGAAATCAGACGATCCCGAGTCACGAAATCAATGGACGCAGGACGAGCGCACGCCACCACCGACGAAGGAGAAGATGTCGAAGGGGGTCGTCCGCGGATAGGCCGTGGGGTCGAGATCGGAGCGACAGACCGCCTCGCCCGTCGCTGGATCGGTCACCGCGTCGATGGCCGCGAAGAAGCGATCGGCGATCATGTCGTTGCGGTCAATCACGTTGCGATTGAACTTTCCATAGTTGGCCGAGATCTCGTAGTCGATGCCGGTCTCTTCAAAGGCGCCGCGCAGCCCCCCCACGAGGCGATAGGTTTCCCGCTCCGTGGTGGTGGTGTTGTCCCCCCAGTCGTCCGAATCCCGAGACATGTATAGCCCGCCCGGACCCACAAACCCTACCCCATTGGCCTCGTCAATGAACGGACGGAGGGCCTCCGGCAAAAAGGGATTATCCGGCGCACCGTAGAGCAAGTCGGTGAAGTTGAAGCCGCCACCGTCTGATTCCCACTCCCCATAGACGTACTTCGTCTCCCAGAACACTTCCGCCCGGGGATCGAAGGTGTAGTGGCCGTTCACGTTAATGGAGTAGCGCTCGTACTGGGGCAGCACGTAAGGCGATTCCGGTGCAATGTAGCTCTGGCTGGCGCCAAACTGGTTGAAGTTCCCCGCAACCAGGCCGTCCTCGTAGGGGGTGACCGCGCCGCTTTCGTTGATAAACCAGCAGCCTCTGAAGGCAGTCGCTGGTGCCATTGCCGTCGAGATCGGGCTCGGCACCGAGCGGAATGGCCGTACCAAAGTCCCCGAGGGCCACCACGCCAAAGGGCGAGGTGATATTGAAGGTCCGTCCCGGCAGGAACGCCCGCGGCGGCGCGGTGGCGGCCCGCTCGATGATGGCAAGCTCGCCGGCGGTGAGCTCCGGCGCCTCACCGAAGGCGCCTTCATATTGGGCGGCAAAGTTTTCCGCTGCCGTCGGCACCCGAAGCCCCACGGGGAACAGCCCGGTGTTGTCGAAGTTGTAATAGCGTGCGAAGTTCGGCGTAGCGCCCGCATCGATGTCGCCATTCTGGAAACGCAGGGCGGGGTTGATATCGTCGTTCCACACGCCATCTTCCTTAAAGAAGCTGCGATCGCCCTGCTTTAGGCCGTCGTCATAGTCGTACTGCACGGCAACGGTGACGTTGCCCCTGCCGTCCGCGAAGTTCTTCCCGAACACAGCCGAGAGGCTGTAGGACTCGTTGTCCGTTTCCCCAGAGATGCCAGGCTGGAAATCGAATTGCACCCCTTCAAAGTCGTCCTTCAACACGAAGTTCACCACGCCGGTGACGGCGTCCGCGCCGTAGATCGCCGAGGAGCCACCGGTGAGCACTTCCACCCGATCAATGAGGGCGCGAGGGATGGAGCCCACATCAACCGCGCTGGTGCCTTCGATGCCCGCCACATGCCGGCGTCCATTTACAACGGTCAGGGTCCGTTCAATGCCCAGGCCCCGAAGGTTTAGGGAAGCCCCTCCCACGGCACCGACATCGCCAACGTTCGCAGCCGGGGCATCAATGGAGTTCGAGGAACTCACGGAAGACAGAAGCGCCGGATTGTCATTCAAGATTTCCGTGATGTCCGGCTGCCCGCTTTGCACGATGGTTTCCGAGGTAATGGTGGACACCGGCTGGGGCGCGTAGACGCTTGCGCTCTTAATCCGGGATCCGGTGACAACCACCTCCTCGACCTCAATTGCTTCTCCCCACGCCCCCGCCGCTCCGAGGCCACTGCATACCGCAATGGCTACCGCTAGAGCTCGGCGTCGCCCCCTGACACTCGCAGTCTTCATAATCGTTCTCCAAATATCAGGTCGGTGACCTGCGCTGTTTCA
>RGAU01000173.1 GCA_009919975.1 Gammaproteobacteria bacterium | reverse complement strand
CAGGGCATGATCTCGAATCTCATCGAGGCTAAGCCCGAGGAACTCCGCCAGCACCTTGAGGAAGCGGCGGGCATCTCCCGCTACAAGGAACGGCGCCGGGAAACGGAAAACCGCATCAAGCACACGAAGGAAAACCTCGATCGCCTAAACGATCTTCGGGAGGAGCTTGATCGGCAGCTGGGACGGCTCCAGCGCCAGGCCCGGGCCGCGGAAACCTTCAAGACCCTAAAGGCGGAAGCGCGGCAGCTAGAAGCGGAGCTTTTGGCCCTACGCTGGCAAGGCCTGTCGAAGGAGCTGGAGACGGCAGACGCCGCCGTGAAGCGCGCCGAGCTAAACCGGGAGGAAGCGGTGACGGCCCGGGGGGCGACCCTGCGGCAGCTTGAGCAGGCCCGGGTGGGCCGGGAGACCCTGGCTCAGGATGTTGATGGTATTCAGCAGCGTTTCTACAGCCTGGGGGCGGAAATTGCGCGCCTCGAGGAATCGCTGCGCGCGAAGGAACAGCGGGGGCGGCAGCTTGCCGGAGACCGAGCGAGTGCCCAGGCCCGCAGGGAAGAAACGGCGCGGAACCTTGAGGCCGATAGCCGGCGGATTGAGGAGCTGGAAACGGCCCTCGCCGAGCTCGGCCCGGCGCAGGTGCGCGCCCAGGAAACGCAGCGCGCCGCCGATGGGCGCCTCGCGGAAGCAGAGGCCGCGCTCAGCACCTGGGAGCAGGGCTGGGAGCGCTTCAACCTCGACGCTGCGGAGCCGACCCGCCGGGCGGAGGTGGAGGCGGCTCGGGCGACCCAGCTGGAGCGCACCTTGGCGCGGCTTCAGGAACGCCTCGATAAGCTCGAGGTGGCGCCGGCGGTGGAAGGCAGCAGCGAAGATCTTGCGCGCTTAGACCGCACCCTCGCGGAGCTGAAGGCTCAGCTGGAGGCGGAGGAAGGGCGACGCCAGGCCATTGGGGAGCGCATCGCTGCGGAGCGCAGCGCCCTGCAGGAAGCGGAGCGGGCCCTGGCAGAGCTGCGCAGCGATGGGCAGCAGCTGGCGGGACGCCGCGCCTCCCTGGAAGCGCTGCAGGAATCGGCCCTGGGCCGCACGGACGAAGCGGCGGCCAGCTGGCTGTCGGAGCGCGGCCTAAGCCGCCGTCCTCGCCTCGGCGAGCGCCTCACGGTGCAGGCGGGGTGGGAAACGGCGGTGGAGCAGGTGCTCGGGAGTGCCCTCCAGGCGGTGGTGGTGGAGCATCTCGATGGCCCCGGCGAGGCGGCCATGGCCTTGGATAACGCCGAACTGACGCTCTTTGAGAGCCTGGGCGGCAGCGCGGGTGCCGCGCCGGCGGAGGATGCCCTTGGGCGAGCGCCCCTGACCCGCTTTGTGACCTGTGATGATGACCTTGCGGCTCTGCTCCAGGGGGTGTGGGCCGCGGAGACCCTTCAGGAAGGGCTCGCCCTGCGTAGCCGCCTTAAGCCCGAAGAGCGGATCGTCACCCGCGACGGGGTCATGATCGGCGCCAGCTGGCTTCGCGTCGCCCGGGGCGATCACGCCGAAGCGGGGGTGCTGCGCCGGGGCCAAGCGCTGGAGGCGATCGGCAAGGATTTGGCGGAAAACAGCGCCGCCCAGGAAGTTGGCGAAGACCGGGTCGGGGCCCATCGAGCCCAACTCGCCGCCCTGGAGGCCGAGCGCGCAGGCATTCAGGATAGCCTCGATGAGCGGGCCCGCCTTCAGGGGGTAAAACTGTCCGAGCGCAGCGCCCTGGCGGCGCGTCTCGAGGCCGCCGAGGCCCGGGCCCAGCGCCTGAAGGAAGAGCGCGCTGAGCTCGAAAATCAGCAGCGCCAGGAGCGGGAAGGGCTGGCCGCGGCCCAGGCGGCGCGGCAAGCGGCGGAGAGCGAGAAGGCCCGCTTTGACAGCGAGCGCGGCGGTCGCTTGGCGCAGCGCGATGTGCTTCGGGGCCAGGTGCAAAGTGCCCGCGGAGAAGCCCAACGCCTCCGGGAGGCGGCCTATGAGGCCAGCCTCAAGGCGCAGAACTTGACCACCCAGCTCGAGGCCACGCGCAAGGCGCAGGCCCGGCTAACGGAACAGCTCACGACCCTCACGGGGCAGCTGTCGGGCCTCGAGTCCGAGCTCACCGAATCTCAGGCGCCCCTGGCGGGGATGAAAGCCACCCTGGAGGCGCAGCTCTCCCAGCGTGCCGAAGTGGAGAAGCAGCTGGAGGGCGCTCGGGGCAAGCTTTCGGAGCTCGACGCCGAGCTACGGACCCTCGAGCAGGCCCGGAGCGAAGCCGACGATCGGGTGCAGACCCTCGGTGAAGCCCTGGAAAGTGCGCGTATGGCGCATCAGGCCCTGGGGCTGAAGCGCGGAGCGGTGGAGGAACAGCTTGAACCCTTCGAGCAGCGCCCCGAAGCCCTGTTGGAAGCTCTAGCACCGGAGGCAGAAGCCAGCGCCTGGGCCGAGCGCCTCGAGGCTCTCAATCGCCGCATTGATCGCCTCGGCCCCATCAATCTTGCTGCCATCGAGGAGTTCGAGCAGGAGCAGGAGCGCAAGCAGTACCTTGATGCGCAGAATGCGGACCTTGAAGAAGCGCTGGCGACCTTGGAAGAGGCGATCCGAAAGATCGACCGGGAAACCCGTGCTCGCTTCAAGGAAACCTTCGACCAGGTGAACAGTGGGCTTCAAAGCCTATTCCCGAAGGTCTTCGGGGGCGGCCACGCCTACCTCGAGCTGACCGGCGACGACCTGCTGGACACGGGCGTGGCCATCATGGCCCGGCCCCCGGGGAAGAAAAATGCCTCCATCCATTTGCTTTCCGGGGGGGAGAAGGCGCTCACGGCCATCGCGCTGGTGTTCTCTATTTTCCGCTTGAATCCCGCGCCCTTCTGCATGCTCGATGAGGTGGATGCGCCGCTGGATGATGCGAACGTGGGTCGCTTCTGTCGCCTGGTGACGGAGATGTCGAAGGATGTGCAGTTCATCTACATCACGCACAACAAAATCTCCATGGAGATGGGCGAGCACCTCATGGGGGTCACCATGCAGGAGCCCGGGGTGTCGCGCTTGGTATCCGTTAATGTCGAAGAAGCTGCAGCCCTAGCGGGCTAGGGCAGAGGAGAGGCACGCATGGAATGGGGGATTCGAGAGCTTTTCCTCGCCCTTGGGGTGCTGGGGGTCCTGGCCATCCTGGGCCACGGGCTCTGGACCCGCTTTCGCGATGAACTGCCGCTGCGCATGGACCCCAACCTCGGCGACGACGGCGATGAAATCGACCTGACCCGCAGCGAGCTGCCGAATGGCGGCGCCCGGGTGGTCTCCTCCGGAACCCCTCGGCCGGCAGCGGAACCCGCGGCCGATAAGGGCGATCCCCTTTCGGGGCTGGCGCCCCCGGCGGAAGATCCCCTCTTCCCCGCGGCGCCGGGCGCTTCCGAGCCCGACCCCGCGACAGCCCGAGCGCCCCTGGTGGAGGCGCCCGCGCCCGCCGTGGAGGCCCCTCCCGTTCCCGAGCAGGCGCCCCTCTTTGCGGGGGAGCCCATCGTGCCCCGCGCCGCTGCCCCGGGCGCCGGCGCGCGGAAGAAGCGGGAAGCCCCGAAGGCGAAGGCGGCGCCCAAGGCCGCCCCCGCGGAGCCCGCGGCGCAAGCCCCCGAGCCCCCGCCCCCGCCGGAGGAGGTCCTGGTGGTGCACGTGCTGGCGCGGGAAGCGCTGATGGCGGGCCCGGCGCTGGTGGAAACGGTAACGCATTACGGCCTGCGCTATGGGGATATGAACATCTTCCATCACTATGATGAGGCGACGCGGCAGCCGGCCTTTTCCATGGCCAGCGCCGTGGAGCCGGGCACCTTCGATCTCAGTACCCTTGATAGCTTTGAAACCCCCGGGGTGTCCTTCTTCCTCCAACTCCCGGGGCCCTCCGCGCCTCTGGAGGCCTTCGAGGCCATGGTGCAGGTGGCCAAGGCCCTTGCGGAGCGCTTCCAGGGAGAGCTGCGGGATGAGCAACGCAGCGTCATGACGGCGCAAACCCTCGACTACTGTCGTCAGCGCATCCGGGAATTCCAGCGTCGCCAGATGTCGCGCCCGAGCCCCCGATGACCGCAGGAGGGAGCGCAGAGGGCGGCAGCCCGGCGCCGGAGGCCGTGCGCCGGGAAGCACAGGCCCTGCGCCAGAGCCTCGCAGAGCACAATCACGCCTATTACGTGCTCGATGCGCCAACTCTCAGCGACGGGGAATATGATGCGCTCTTCGATCGCCTCTTGGCGCTGGAGGCGGCCCATCCCGAGCTGGTCGATCCCAGCTCCCCGACCCAGCGCGTGGGCGGGGCGCCCGCTTCTGGTTTTCAGAGCGTCGCCCACCCCACGGCCATGCTCAGCCTGGGTAAGTGCACGGACGAGGAGGGGGTTCGGGACTTCGACGAGCGCCTGCGCCGGGAGCTCGATCGCGCGCCCCTCACCTACACCTGCGAGCCGAAAATCGACGGTGTGGCGGTCCGCCTGGTTTACGAGCGGGGCCGGCTGGTGCTGGCGGCGACCCGGGGCGATGGGCAGACCGGGGAAGACATCACGGGCAATATCCGCACCATTACGGCCGTTCCCCTCGCCCTTCGGGGCGATGATTGGCCCGCCCAGCTCGAGGTTCGTGGTGAGGTCTACATGGCTCGGAGTGCCTTTGCGACCTACAACGCCGGCGCTGAAGCCGGGGGCTATAAGCCCCTCGTGAACCCTCGGAACGGCGCTGCGGGGAGCCTGCGTCAGCTCGACCCGGCCATCACGGCCCGCCGCCCCCTGCGTATCTTTGCCTATAGCGTGGGGGAGGCGGGCTCGGAACAATTCCGAAGCCATAGCGAAGCTCTCGATGCGCTCCGGCGCTGGGGCCTCCCCGTGAACCCCCACACCACCCGCTGCGAAGGGGCGGAGGCGGTGCTGGCCTTCATCGACCGTTGCCTCTCCCAGCGCGCGGACCTTGATTACGACATCGACGGGGTGGTGATTAAGCTGGACGACCTGGCCCTGCAGCAGGCGGCGGGGGTGCTGAGCCGAACGCCGCGCTGGGCCCTCGCCTTTAAGCCTCCGGCGGAGGAGGCCGTTACGCGGCTGGAAGGGCTGGAGCTTCAGGTGGGGCGCACCGGCGCCGTGACCCCCGTGGCCCGGCTGGCGCCGGTATTTGTGGGCGGCGTCACCGTTTCCAATGCCACGCTTCACAACTTTGATGAAGTAGCGCGGCTCGATGTGCGCCCCGGGGATAGGGTCTGGGTGCGGCGCGCGGGGGATGTCATTCCCCAGGTCGTGCGGGTGGATTTGGACCTCACCCCATCCCCCCGGGGCGAGGCGCCTGTGGTGCCCTCCCAATGCCCCGTATGTGCTGCGACGCTCCGCCGGGAGGCGGACGCGGTGGTGCTGCGCTGTCCCAACAGCCAGGGCTGTCCGGCCCAGCTGGTGGCGGGGCTTCAGCACTTTGCCCAGCGCACGGCGATGGATATCGATGGCCTGGGGGAAAAGC
>RGAU01000172.1 GCA_009919975.1 Gammaproteobacteria bacterium | reverse complement strand
ACGGGGATGGCCCTGACCCGGAGCCTTAAAATGCTGGTGCCCTGGCTCGCCTTCCTTGGGGCCGGCATGATGCTGGGCCTCGCTGGGACCTACCTGTACCTCGACCCCCAGGTGCCCCGGGCGGAGACTTATCGCACCCTTCGCCTGCAAACCCCCCTACGGATCTTCAGCGCTGATGGCGCCTTCATGGGTGAATTTGGCGAGCGCCGACGCATTCCCCTGCCCCGGGAGGCTTTCCCGGAGCTCTTCGTGAAGGCGGTCCTCGACACGGAGGACAAGCGATTTTATCGCCACCATGGCATCGACTGGATCACCCTGGGCAAAGCCGTGCTGCTCCTGGTTGCCAACCCCGGGGAAATCGGCCCCGGGGGCAGCACGGTGACCATGCAGCTGGCACGGAATATCTCTTTCACCCTTGAGCAAACCTTCATCCGTAAGTTCAAGGAAATGCTCCTGGCGCTGAAGTTGGAGCAGACCCTGTCCAAGGATGAAATCCTTGCCCTCTATCTCAACGTCATCCCCTTCGGAAAGCGCGCCTACGGTGCCGAGGCCGCGGCCCTGACCTACTACGGAAAGCCCCTGAAGGACCTCACCTTGGCCCAATGGGCCATGCTGGCAGGCATTCCCCAGGCCCCGAGCATCGGCAACCCCATCAACGGTCCGGAGCGGGCGCTGCGCCGCCGCAATGTGGTGCTGGCCAACATGCTGCGCCAGGGCAGCATTGATCGCGCCACCTTTGAAGCGGCGAGGGCCGAGCCCATCACTGCAGCCATCCACGACCGGGTCATCGAACTCGACGCGCCCTGGGCTGCGGAAATGGCCCGCCGGGAAATCCTCGCGCAATACGGCCGGGCGGCTTATGAAGACGGGCTCGAGGTGATCACTACGCTCCACCGTGATCGGCAGGAGGCGGCCCAGGCGGCGCTGCGAAGCGGCCTTCGGGCCTATGATGAACGGCATGGCTACCGCGGGCCGGAGCGCATGCTCACGCCGTCGGAGAACGGAGAGGACGAAGCAACCCTTGAGCGCTGGCAGGCGACCGTTGCTGAGCGCCCCATTTACGGAAACCTCCACCCCGCCATCGTCCTTACCGTGGCGGAGGATCATTTCGAGGCCCTACTTGGGACCGGGGAACGGGTACGGGTGGCCCTGGCCGATCTGCGCTGGGCGCGCCCCTACCTTTCAGAAAATGCCCGGGGGCGCCGGCCAGATCAGCCAGCGGACGTGGTCGCAGAAGGTCATATTCTGCGCCTGGCTCAGGAAAACGGCGCCTGGAAGCTCGCCCAGCTACCCCGAGTCCAGGGGGCCCTGGTGGCCCTGGACCCGGACAACGGCGCCCTACGCGCCCTGGCCGGCGGCTTTGATTTCTCTGCGAATCAGTTCAACCATGCGACCCAGGCCGCGCGGCAACCGGGCTCAAACTTCAAACCCTTCCTCTACGCTGCCGCGCTCGATGCCGGGCGCACCCCCGCCAGCATCTACCTTGATGCGCCCCTGGTCTTCAGGGACGCGAACCTGGAAGGGCTCTACCGGCCGCGGAACGACAGCGGGGAGTTCAGCGGCCCCCTTCGCCTTCGTGAGGCCCTAACCCGCTCCGTCAACCTCGTCTCCATGCGCCTCTTGCTCGACATCGGGGTCGATCACACGCTGGGCTATGCGGAGCGCTTGGGCTTCAACACCACGGCCTTTCCTCGCAACCTTCAGCTGGCCATCGGGGGCGGCACCATGGCCCTGACGCCGCTGGAGGTTGCTCGTGGCTTCTCCCTATTTGCGAATGGGGGCTACGCCGTGGAGCCTTACCTCATCGAACGGGTCACCCTCCAGGGCGGGGAAACGCTCTTCGAGGCCGCCCCCCTGGCGGTGTGCCCCGAGCCCTGCGAAGCGCGGCCCGAGGCGCTTCGCGCGCCTCGGGTGATGGACGCCCGGGTGGCTTATCAGATGAACGATATTTTGGGGGACGTGATCCGCAAGGGGACAGGGCGGCGGGCCTTAAGCCTCAAGCGCGACGACCTGGGCGGAAAAACGGGAACCACGAACGCCGCCGACACCTGGTTCTCTGGCTACCAGCGAACGCTTGCGGCGACGGTTTGGGTCGGCTTCCCGGATAACAGCCCCCTGGGCGATGGGGAATTTGGATCGAACACGGCCCTGCCCATCTGGATCGACTTCATGGAAAGGGCCCTGGCCGGGGTTCGGGAGCATCGCCCCCTGCAGCCCCCGGGGCTGGTGCAGGTCCACATTGATCCGGAAACGGGAGAGGCTGCGGCCCCCGGTGCCGAGGGGGGCCTTTTTGAGATCTTCCGGGAAGAGTACGCCCCCCGGGCCACCCCCGGGGAATCGGCGGTGCCTCGCCCGGAGGAAATTTTCTAGGCGCTAGCGAAGCCCTGGGGCGCGGGTGGCCACGCCGCTTTCCACCGCCGCCTTCGCCACGGCGCCGGCCACGGCGTCCTTAAGGCGGGGATCCATGGGCTTCGGCAGGATGTACTCGGGGCCAAAGCTCAAGGCCGCAACGCCTTCGTAGGCCGCCAGCACCTCCGCGGGCACGGGCTCCCGGGCCAGGGCCGCGATGGCCTCCACCGCGGCGATCTTCATCGCTTCGTTGATATCCGTGGCCCGCACATCAAGGGCACCGCGGAAAATGAAGGGGAAGCAAAGCACGTTGTTCACCTGATTGGGAAAGTCCGAGCGCCCCGTCGCGACAATGACATCGTCCCGCACGGCTCGAGCGGCCTCCGGCCGAATTTCCGGATCCGGGTTCGCCAGCGCGAAGATCACCGGGCGCGGCGCCATGGAGGCCAGCAAATCGGCGCTCAGCAGGTTCGCCCCGGAGACGCCGATGAAAACGTCAGCGCCGGCGAGGGCATCGGCCAGGGTCCGGGCCTCCGTGGTGTTGGCAAACTCCGCCTTATAGGACGGTAGGGGACCCCGAGCGTCATGAATGACCCCCTGCCGGTCCACCACCGTGATGTGCTCCTTCGGCATGCCCATGGCCCGCAGCAAGCGCAGGCAAGCGGTGCCCGCAGCGCCGCCCCCAAGGCAAACCAGCTTCACCTCTTCCAGACGCTTTTCCTGCAGCGCCAGGGCGTTGACCAGGCCCGCCGCCACGCAAATCGCCGTGCCGTGCTGATCGTCGTGAAAAACGGGGATAGAACAGCGCGCCTTTAGCGCCGCTTCGATCTCAAAGCAGGCCGGAGCCCCCACGTCTTCGATGTTGATGCCGCCAAAGGTATCAGCGATGCGGGCGACCGTATCGATGAAGGCCTCCGGCGTATCGGCATTCACCTCGATATCAAAGCAGTCGATATCGGCAAAGCGCTTAAACAGCAGGGCCTTGCCTTCCATCACCGGCTTACTCGCCAGGGCGCCAAGATTCCCGAGCCCGAGAATGGCCGAGCCGTTGGTGACGATCCCCACGAGGTTGCCCTTGTTGGTGTAGTCGTAGGCGCGCTCCGGCGCCTCCGCGATCGCGCGCACAGGCTCCGCAACCCCCGGGCTATAGGCCAGGGACAGGTCTCGGCTGGAATCGGAGGGCTTGTACACCTCCGTACCGATTTTCCCGGGGCGGGGCTCAGCGTGATAGGCAAGCGCGGCGCGGCGCAGTTCTTCGTCCGACATGATCTAACCTTTAAACCAGAGGAGGCGGGTGCAGGACTATGCCCCCTTGGCTTCGCCGAGGAAAGGGGCGGGCTAGCGGATGACCTTCAACCAGTCCCCCGCCCGGGGCTGGCCCCGAGGGTAGTCGCCGTTTAACAGCCGAAGCCGATCGGCGCCTCGAGGACCCAAGCGGAGCGCCGCCGCCAAGCTCTCGTAGCTATCCTCCGGGGTGGCAAGGTGCAGCTGTACGCGGGTCGTGGTGGCCTCGGCCAAATCCGCCTGGCGCATCCGTCGGAAGGACAGGACGGTGGCGGAAAAGGCTCGAAGGAAAGCGTCGTCAAAACCCTCCCGCGTGTTTTCCCCCTTAAACACAAAGTAGCGATGCCCCTTTTGCACCACGGCAATGAGTCGGCGAGCCTCCCCTTCATGCTTGACGACGGCGAGGTAGGCCGGCAACTCGTCCACGGTAAAGGGCCGCCCGCCTTCGATTTCCGTTTCCATGACCTCTACGACCATGGCCTCCGGCGTCGGCAAGGGATCCTCCTTATCCGATTCCTCGCGCAGCTCCAGGGTGATCAAGGACGCGGCGCCATGGGGGGCCGTCGCGCTAAGCGCCGAGGGGCTGTCCTTCACCCGCCAGGTTTCGGGGAAATCCACCACAAAGCCCAAGCCGCTGTGGTAGTAGCGCCGGTCCACCAGCACCCCGTCGGAAGCGGGTGCCCCCCAGGGAAGGCCCTCGAGCAAGGTCAGGAACGGGCCCTCCGACGGCGTACTCTCCGGCGGCACGCCTTCCGCCGCGCCGGCCTGAATGACTTCATAGAGCCGGCGATCGTTTCGCGGGTGGGAAGCGAAGAGCCCGTGATAGCTGACGCTGCGGCCCTCCACCTCCCGGGCAAATTCCTCCTGGTCCGCCAGCACGCGGATGACTTCAAGCATGGCGATGGGATCGTAGCCGGCATCGGCGAGGTAGCGAGCCCCCAGGCCATCGGCTTCTAGCTCCTGATCCCGGCCGTAGCCACTGAGGGCTGCCTCACTGTAGGCCCTAGCGGTCTGGTAAAGCGCTCCGCTGCGGGTCAGAAAACCGAGGATGGTGGAGCCAATACGGGAACTGCGGCTTGCCAATTTCCGTTCCTGGGGATGGCGATCTCATGACCCAGGACCGCCGCCAGCTGGGCTTCATTCTCAAGGTAGGCCAGGAGCCCCCGGGCAACGAAGATGTAGCCCCCATCCACCGCAAAGGCATTGATCGAGGGGTCGTCGAGAACGGTGAAGGTGTAGCGCTCCGGGTCCTGTCCCGCCGCCCGCAGCATGCGTTGGCCCACCTGGGCCACGTAGTCCGCGAGGGCACCGCTGTACACCGCGCCCTTCTCCTCAAACTCGGCCAGCGCCTTTTCCCCATCGGAGCGGGCCCAGGCGCCGCTGGCGAGCCCAAGCAGGAGAAGGCCGGTGGCGAGGAAAACGGATCGAGCCATTGCACAGCGTCTTAGGATCGGCATGGGGCCTAGCCTGAGCATGGGGTCTGAATTGACGCTGAACCCGAAGGCCAGACGGCCGCGGGGGACGGGAAGGGAGGCGAAATCGGGCGCCCCGAAGCGCCCGAAGGCGCGCTCCGGGGCCGCCGGAGCCTTAGCGTGCGGAGCGAGCGCCGAAACGCTTGCGGAACTTCTCGACGCGACCGCCCTTGTCGACCATCTTCTGCTTGCCCGTGTAGAACGGATGGCAAGCCGCACAAACGTCGACCTGGAAATCTTGGCAAAGGGTGGACCGGGTGGCGTATTCCGTGCCACAGCTGCACTTCATGGTCACCGCTTCGTACTTCGGATGGATGTCCGCCTTCATGTTGTATCCTGCCTCGCCGGAGCGTTCACCCAGCGCCGCTGC
>RGAU01000171.1 GCA_009919975.1 Gammaproteobacteria bacterium | reverse complement strand
CCTCGATCTCTGCGCCGAACGCGGCTGGACCGCCATCCCCCTTCTTTACGCATGGACCCAACCGTCGGGGACCATCGATCGGGAAAGCTACGAGGAGATGAAGGGGCGGCTCCTTAGCCGCCTTGCCGAGGCCTTGCCCGTGGACGGGGTATTCCTCGATCTCCATGGCGCCGGCGTCGTTGATGGCATCGATGATCTGGAGGGTGATCTCGCCAACGCCGTGAGGGATCTGCTGGGGCCGGGCGTACCCCTAACCGCCGCCTTTGATCTTCACGGCAATATCACGCAAGCCATGGCCGATGCGCTGGACGGCGTCTTCGCCTGCCACGAGTACCCCCATATCGATCAGCACCTAAGAGCCCGGGAGGCGGTGGCCTTTCTCGAAACCCTGGCCAAGGCCCCGAAGGGCACCACGGTGCAGGTGGCGAGCCTGCCCCTGCTCATGCCCACCACGACGACCTTTCACGGCATCGGCGCCGAGCTTCGTGATCGTCTAAAGGCCGCGGAAGCGGAGGACCCCGCCGTGGCCAACGTCAGCTTTTTCCACGGCTTTCCCTATTGCGATGTTCCCCAGGTGGGCTGCCACGTGGTGGTCACCCATTGGGGCACCGCAGAGGCCGCCAGGACCCTCGCCCGGCGCCTCGCGGGAGACATCTGGGCGCGGCGGGAAGCCCTAAGCGCGCAGAGCCTTTCCGCCGAAGAAGCGGTCGCCCATGCTCAAGCCGCCGCCCAGGTAGACGGCAGCGGGCCCGTGGTGATCAACGAAACCTCCGACAACTGCGGCGGCGGCAGCCCGGGGGACGGCACCCACCTTCTCCGCGCCCTTTTGGAGGCCAAGGTGCAGAACGCCTGCTTCGGTTTCATCGTCGACCCGGAAGTTGCCGAGGCCGCGCACCGGGCTGGCGTGGGTGCGCAGATCGATATCGCCCTTGGGGGAAAAACGGATGACCTCCACGGCTCCCCCCTCGCCCTCTCCGCCTATGTCAAAGCGCTTCACGACGGTCGCCTGACGCTCCAGGCCATGGCCAAGGGGGCGCGCATCAACTACGGACCCCTGGCCAGGCTCCAGGTAGACGGCTTTGAGATCATCGTGGCCAGCCGCCGCTCCCAAACCTTCGATACGGAGCCCTTCCTGGCCCTGGGCGTCGACGTCCGGCGCCTGGCCGTCGTGGCCTTGAAATCGAGCAACCATTTTCGCGCCGGCTTTGAGCCTCTGGCCCGAGCCGTCATTACCGCAGACCCGCCGGGCTTGACCACCCATCAGGTAGCGGTGTTCCCGCGGAGGAAGGCCGTAGAGCCCCTTTGGCCCCTTGATCCGAAAGCCAGCTATACCCCTTAAATTCGCTCTCGGACTACAATTCGCCATTCATCCCCTGCTGGCACCGCTGCATGGCGCGCCCCTCCCCGCCCCTGGCCAAGGACCCGATGGTCGATCGGTCCCTGCGCCACTCCCTGCGCGACGGAATTTTCTTTTCCGCCATGATCGGCACGGCGGAGAATTACTTCTCCGCCTTCGCGGTTTTCCTGAGGGCCAGCACGGCCCAGGTGGCCTGGCTCGCCGCTCTGCCTCCCGTGCTCGCGGCCTTTTCTCAGCTGGGCTCGGCATGGCTTGGGCATCGCCTTGAGACCGCTAGGCCCGAGCGGCCCCAGCGTCGCCGGCTGATTGTGATCGGCGCCCTACTGCAGGCCTTTGTGCTCATTCCCCTTGCCCTGCTGCCCCTAGCCCTGCCCACGCTAGCGCTCCCCGTACTCGTTACCTGCGCCGTGGTGTACTACGTTGGCCCAAACCTGGGCTCTCCCCATTGGGGAAGTCTCATGGGCGACCTCGTGCCGGAAACTCGGCGAGGGCGTTACTTTGCGCTCCGTACGCGCCTCTCGAGCCTGGCGAACTTCTCCGCCCTCCTGGGCGCGGGGCTGACGCTTCACGCCTTCGACGCGCTCGGGAGAACCTACGGCGGCTTTCTGGTGATCTTTTTCTGCGCCGCCGCCTTTCGCCTCACATCCGCCTGGCATCTGCTGCAAATGCACGACCCGGCTCAGAAGGCCCCGGCGTCAAAGAAAGCCTGGGGCAAGGAACTTAAAAGCGCCCTTCGGCAAACCAGCCTGCTCCGCTTCAGCCTGTTCTACGCCACCATGCAGGCAGCCGTCGCCCTGGCATCTCCCTTTTTCTCGCTTTACATGCTGCGCGATCTGGAATTCAGCTATTTGGCATTCATGGTGAACACCGCTGCCTCCATGGGCGTGCAATTTCTAACCCTGAGCCGCTGGGGACGCCTTTCCGACCTCTTCGGCAATCGTCTGATTCTGGGCACCACGGGCCTCCTCATTCCCCTGCTGCCGAGCCTTTGGGTGCTATCCCCCAACCCCTTCTACCTACTTTTCGTGCAGGCAATCTCCGGGCTTGCCTGGGCCGGCTTTACCTTAAGCGCAACGAATTCCGTATTTGACCTGACCCCACCGGAGTCGCGACGAAACCTCATGGCCGTGCATAACGTGCTGGCCGCCCTGGGCGTGTTCGTGGGGGCGACCCTTGGGGGATGGCTCGGCACCGTCCTCCCCAGCACCGTGAGCTTTGGCGACGCGACGTGGCCCTGGCTCAGCCCTCTCTACGGAGTGTTTCTGATCTCGACGGTCGCGCGGCTGGCCGTGGTCTTTGCCTTCCTCCCCCAGCTTAAGGAGCTTCGGAAGGTGCGACCCATGTCCCGCTCGGGGCTGATCTTTCGTGTAACCCGAATTCAGCCCCTTTCAGGCATGGTCTTCGAGGTGGTCGGACGCTTTCGGCGAAAGCCCTAGGCCTACTCTGCGAGCAGCCGCTTCCCAATATTGAGAAGGTGAATCTGGCTGGTGCCCTCGTAGATGCGGGCGGCTCGCACGTCGCGGAAGAAGCGCTCGATACCCCGATACTTGGTGTAGCCCCGGCCACCGAAGATTTGGACCACCCGATGGGCAACGCGGAAGCACATTTCCGTGGAGAGGTATTTGCACAGGGACACGTCCATGGTGACGTCCTTCCCCCGGTGGAGCTTCCGGGCCGTTTTGAGAATGAGCGCCCGAGCGCTTTCGATGTCCACCTTGCACTCCGCCAGCATGGCCTGAACCAGCTGATAGTCGCCGATGGGCCTACCCCCTTGCTACCGCTCCCGGGCGTAACGAATCCCTTCGTCCAGCAGGCGAATGGCTGGGGCCCTTAGGCTGAAGCTTTGCCCTGGTCCTTTCTCCCCGGAGGAGCGCTTTCCAGGGCTCGAGCCTAAACCGCCGGTGACGCAGCGCCAAGGGGAGGCGGCTGAATGAGCAAAGTGGGTACTTCGAGGCAGTGGGACTTCACCGTAGCCACCCAGGTGCCTGGCTTTCGGCCTTCTCGAATTTCCGAAACAATAACGCCGTCCTCCCTGAGCCGAGCGCAGGTGCCCTCAAGATCCTGGGTCTCTAAGGCAATGCCCCATAACCGATCGGTCTCCGGAGACTTTGCAGACGCGATAACCTCGACGGTAAGCGCTCCGCCTCGAAAGAACAGGAAAGACCCGCCCCAATCGGGCGCTTCCCTTTCAAGGGCAAGACGAAGGCCAACCTGATCTCTATAAAAACGCTTCGCTGCCAAAGCATCTTGGGTCTGCACCACCACATGATCAACAGCGCTAATAGGATGAGCCCCCCGGGGGGCCCCGGCCTCGAGCTGGCCTTCCTTGTCATGCTGGATCGCAAAGGAAAAAATGCCCCTCGCGCTGCTCGCGGGCCAGAAAAGGCTTTGCCAACTCCGGCGACGGCCGCTGCGCTCATCAACGCCTTCTCCCGGCGCCGGATCGGAGACGGGAAGCCCCGCTTCCCTGGCCTGCTCGAGAAAGGCCGCCGCGTCCTCCACCCCGAATACCAACCCTGCTAGCGCGCCTTCCCGATCCCCTAGGGCCCGTCGAACCTGCTTGGCGCCCGGCCCCTCGCCATCAACCGCAAGCAATTCAAGGTAGGTGTTATCGAGCAAAAATAGGGCATTCGCTGTGCCATAGCTGGGATGCCTGCCCTGCCAGCTTGGCGCCCTCCCGAGGAGGCACGCATAGTGTTCCGTGGCTGTTTCGAGATCCGCCACGGCAAAAATGATGTGATCAACGCCAGTCATGGAGCCACTCCCTTTCCTGCCTCGCTAGCGAGGTCATGCGAGAAGACGCTTTCCGATATTGAGAAGATGGATCTGACTCGTCCCCTCGTAAATGCGGGCGGCTCGCACGTCGCGGAAGAAGCGCTCGATACCCCGATACTTGGTGTAGCCCCGGCCACCGAAGATTTGCACCACCCGATCGGCAACGCGGAAGCACATTTCCGTGGAGAGGTATTTGCACAGGGACACCTCCATGGTGACGTCTTCTCCCCGATCCCGTTTCCGGGCCGTTTCAAGGATCAGCGCCCGGGCGCTTTCGATTTCCACCTTACACTCCGCCAGCATCGCCTGAACCAGCTGATAGTCGCCGATGGGCTTACCGCCTTGCTGCCGCTCCCGGGCATAGCGAATCCCTTCGTCCAGCAGGCGAATGGCTGGGCCCGTAGATAGGGCGGAAAGATTAATGCGCTGCTTATTGAGCGCCTTCATCACCGTGCGGAAGCCCTGGCCGGGGACGCCTCCGATGATGGCTTCTTCCGAGACCTTACAATCCTTCAGGAACACCTCACCAATAGGGGCCCCCTCCTGCCCCATCTTCGGAGTAGAGCCGCTAGTGGTCAGTCCGGGGTGGCCCCGCTCAATGAGGAAGGCCGTAATGCCGCTGCCGCCCCGCTCCCGGTCGTCAGTGCGAGCGAGCACGGTGAAAAGATCGGCCAGGGGCGCCAGGGTGATGTAGTGCTTATGGCCATTCAGCACATAGTGTCCGTCCCCCGTGGCCACGGCGCGGGTTTTTAAGGCTGTGGCGTCGGAGCCCGCGTCCGGTTCCGTGAGGGCCAGGCAGCCGATCAGCTCTCCAGACGCCAGGCGGGGCAGATAGCGCTCCTTTTGCGCCTCCGTTCCGTCGCGTACCAAACACTCAGAGCCGATCCCTGCGTTTTGTGCACCCACTACGCGATAAGCAACGGAGCACTGAGTCAGCTCGATAAAGGCAAGGGCCAGCTCTTCACTGGTTAAGCCCGCACCACCGTAGGCCTCGGGGATACTCCAGCCAAAGGTTCCAAGTTCTCGCATGGCGGCGATGGCCTCCTCGGGCACCGCATCTTCCGCCTCCACCCGGTCCTCATTTGGAATCGCCACGGTGCGCACGAAATGGCGCGTGGCGTCGAGTAGCTGGTCTAGCGCTTGCTGATCGCGAATCATGGTGCCCTTCCCTCCTCGAGACGCGCAGAGTGTAGCGCGCCGCAACGGCAACGGCGCCCTTGCCAGCACCGCGTCGTAGACGTAGCGTGCCTATCGTCCCTTTGCACCCAAAAATGGCCTCATACCATGGCGAAAGCTTTCCAGCCCCTGATGACCACCGCCGGCCGCGCCCTGCTCGGGCTCTATTTCA
>RGAU01000018.1 GCA_009919975.1 Gammaproteobacteria bacterium | reverse complement strand
GTGGTCACGTTCACCAGACCACCGGTGAAGCCCGACACCACCACGGAGTAGTCTGCGGCGCGCAGGGAGACGGACTCGATGGCGTCGATGTTGATGGGGGAGCGGTCCGTGGCGTAGGTGTTGGAGCCCAGACCGAAGTCGTCCTGCTGCAGGGCCCCGTCAATGGCAAAGCCATTGAAGCGGGGGTTCACCCCGGCCACGGACAGGTTGGCTTCCCCGTCGGATTGGGCGAGGGGGTCGCGAAGAAGGGTACGGATCACGTCCCGCTTCGTGGCCGGCTGGTTGGCGACGTCTTCCGAGGTGTAGGCGGAGCCGAGGCCGTTGTTGAGATCCATACCGCGGATGGCCTTCGCCCGCACCACGAGCTCTTCCGTGATGGCCGCGCGCTCACTCAGCACGAGGGAAAGGGCGCGCTGGGCTCCGGTGGTGACGAAGTAGTCCTCAATCACCACGGGCTCGAAGCCCGGGGCCCGCACGGTAATGCGATAGGGGCCGCCAGGGCGCAGGCCGCTGCCGAAGAAGGTGCCTTCGTCCCCGACCCTGGTGCGTTTCACCGTGGCGGAGGGCACGTGCTCGATAATAATTTCGGCGGAATCAAGGGTGGTGAGGTTTGCGGCCTCGGCAACGCCGCCGCCAAAGCTCAGGGTGGCCGCCAGGAATAGGGCCAAGGGCTTCAGCTTAGGGCTCGCGGGGGTGGGCGCCTTCTGCTTCACGATGCTCTCCTTTGATAAGTCAACGAATCGCTAACAAGTTGATTGCGGCGCGGACTTTAGGGGGACTGTGTGACCAATTCGTTACGAAAAGGTTTCCCCTTCATCAAGTTTCTGTGTCGCCCTGCGGGGGCTGGCGCGGTAGGCTGGAGCCCTGGCGAAACAGGGGTCTTGCGTGCTCAAGGTGGTGCAGTCCAACCGGGTGGAAAACCTGGCGGCGGAGCTCCTAGGGACTCAGGCCGAGGCGCCCCTGGCCGATCCCCTCGCGGAGGAGGTGGTAGTGGTGCAAAGCCCGGGCATGGCCCTGTGGCTGCGCACGGAGCAGGCGAGGGCCTTTGGCATCGCCGCCGGGGTGGCCTACCCCTTGCCCTCGCTTTTTGCCTGGCGCCTGATCCGAACCCTCGTGCCCGCGCCGGTGGACGACCCCTACGCGAAGCGCAGTCTACGGTGGACCCTCTTTGGGCTGTTGGCGGCCCTGCCCCCCAGCGCTCCGGAGTTCGCCCCGCTGCGTCATTACCTTGAAGGCGGGGAGCAGGCGCTCAAGCGCTTCCAGCTGGCGGAACGCATCGCCGATCTGTTCGATCAGTACCTGGTGTACCGACCGTCTTGGCTGGCGGCCTGGGGGCGGGGGCAGCGCCTGGGCTTGCCTGGGCCTCACGAGGCCTGGCAAAGCGCCCTCTGGGCCCAGGCCGTAGCAGCCCTGGGCGCCGTACCGGATCGCGCAGCGCTTCTGACCGCGGCCCTCGAACGGCTGGCGCAGAGCCCTCCCGGATCCCTCGACGATCTCCTCCTTCCCGTGGCGCCCCGGGTGGCCCTCTTTGGCCTGTCGGCCCTGCCCCCGGGGCAGCTTGCCCTGTTCACGGCCCTGGCTCGCCATCGCCCGGTTACGCTGTATTTCTTGAACCCTTCCGCGGATTACTGGGCCGAAGTGCTGCGCCCCGCCGTGGTAGCGCGTCGCCAGGCCGAGGCCCTTAAGGGCAGCGGTGCGGAGGCTCTGGAGGCTTACGAGGCGGCGGCCCTGGCCTACCTCCCGGCCCACCCCCTGCTGGCCCAGAATGGGGCCCTGGGGCGCCAGTTTCTGAATCAGCTTCTGGCCCTTGATGGGGCGGCGGAGGTGCTCGACCACTTTGGGCAGCGGGAGGAGGAGACGGCCCTGGCCCAGCTCCAGGGGGCCGTGCTTCTCGGGGACGATGCGCCTCTCCTTTTGACCCCCGAGGACCGGTCCCTTCGCTTTTTGCCGTGCCCCAGTCCGCTCCGGGAAATTGAGGCCCTTTACGACGCCTTGGTGGACGCCTTCGAGGCCGATGCCACCCTTCGGCCCCAGGACGTAGTGGTCATGATTCCGGATATTGACCATTACGCGCCCCTCATCGAGGCGGTCTTCGGCCGGCCCGGGGTCCCCCTGGCGCTGCCCTACAGCATCGCCGATCGCCAGGGGCAGGAGGAGGCGCCGCTTCTCGCCTGGCTTTCGCGCCTGCTGGCCTTGCCCGCGAGTCATTTCGAGCGCAGTACGGTGATGGCGCTCCTGGCCCTGCCCCAATGCCAGCGCGCCTTCGGCCTTTCCCCGGAGGACCTCTCCCTTTTCGATCGATGGCTCGAGGGGGCGGAGGTGCGCTGGGGCTGGGATGGGCAGGATTGGGCGGCCACGGGGCTTGCGGAGGAGGACGTCCTTCACAGCTGGCGCCGGGGCCTGGATCGCTTACTCCTTGGCGCCATGACCGGCGATGCCGAGGGGGTCTTTGCTGGCCTTGCGCCCGTGGCCCTCGCGGAGGGGGAGGGGGCGCGCCTGAGCGCCCTGCACGCCGCCGTGGAAACCCTCGCTCGCTTCCGGGGGCGCCTTGCGGGGCCCTGCCTCCCCGCGGAATGGGCCGCGGTGTTGGACGATGCGCTGCAGAGCTGCCTCGCCTTAGCCCCGGAGGATGAGCTGGTGCTGGCGCCCCTTCGGGAAGCCCTCGCCGAATTGCTGACCTTGCCAGAGGCGGTGGCGACTAGTCCCCTGCCGCGCCTTGCGCTGCTCGAGGCGCTAAGCGGTGCTCTCGAAGGTCCGGGAACGGCCCATCGCTTTTTCGCGGGCGGTATAACCTTTTGCACGCTCATGCCCATGCGCGTTTTGCCCTTCCGCATCGTAGGCCTCGTGGGGATGAACGAGGATGCCTATCCCCGGCTTGAGCAGCCGCTGCCCTTTGACCTCATGGCGCAGGCCCCTCGCCCCGGGGACCGGCTGCGGCGAAGTGAGGATCGCTACCTCTTCCTCGAGGCCCTGCTTTCGGCCCGGGATCGGGTAATCCTGAGCTGGACCGCGCGGGATCGAAACTACCGGCCCCTGCCGCCGTCCCTACTGGTAACGGAACTCCAGGCCGCCCTGTCCGGGGAGGTTGAGAGCAAGGCCATAGAAACGGCCCTTGAGCCCATCACGGTCGCGCCGCCCCTTCAGCCCTTTTCCTCCCGCTATGGGGAGGCGGGGCTCGAAACCTATCAGAGTCTTTGGCGTCCTCGCGTCGAGGGTTCCTTGGAAGCCGCGGGCGCCCGCCTTGCCCCTCGCGAACTCCGGGTGCTGCTGGCGCCGGCGTTACTGCTGGCCTTCTATCGCGATCCCCTGGGCACCTACCTTAGGGAGGGCCTGGGCGCCGCGCTTCGGCGCCTGCCCGAGAGCGTGGAGGATGAGGAGCCCTTTACCCTAGACCCCCTTGGCCGCTATCGGCTGCTCGAGGACAGCTTTGCCCTGGGCGGGAACGACGGGGTGTTGCGGGCTCGGGGAAGCCTACCCCTGGGCGCCGCTGGGGATGGGGCTCTGGCCGAGGCCCGGGGCACAGCCCGGGCCCTTCGCGGGGCACTCCCGGAGGCCTTTTGGGCAGCCACCGCGGCCGAGACGTCCCTTGATCTTGCGCTGCCGTCGGGGCGTCTTCTAGGGCCCTGCCTGCGCTGGTCCGATGGGCTCGTGCGGGCGCAGCGCTTCGGGGCCCTGCGCGCCCAGGATCGGCTGGGGCTATGGATTAAGGTGCTGCTATCTGCGGCGGCGGGATGGGGGCGCCATGGGGTACTACTGGGGCCGGAAAAGGCCACGGTGGTGACAGCGCCCGAGGCTCCCGAGGCGGCGCTGGAGACCCTCCTTGGGCTGCTTCAGGGGGGGCTTAGGGAGCCGCTGCCCCTGTTCCCCGAGGCCTCCTGCTCCTGGGCCGAAGCGGTCCGCGAGGGCAAGGCTGGTGAGGAAAAATTCGCTTCCGTGGTGGCGAAGTGGCGCCCGGAACGGGCAAGAGGTCCTATCCCGGAAGGGCTGACGCTCGCCGCGCGCCATGCCTTTCCCCAGGGCCTTGCGCCGGTCCGGGGCCAGTTCTGCGCCCTCGCGGAGCAGGTGTTTATGCCCTTGCTTGAGGCGGAAAGCCTGATTTCCCTGGGGGGAGCGCAGGAAACCCTTGAAGCTCGGGGGGCCCTTCCATGACCCGCTTTGATCCTCACCGCATGCCCCTGGCGGGGCGCAAGCTCCTGGAAGCCAGCGCGGGCACGGGGAAAACCTTCGCCCTGGGCTCTTTGGTGCTTCGGGCCGTGCTCGGGCAGCAGGCGCCCCAGGCCTTAGATGCGCCAGCCCTGCGCATCGACGAAATTCTCATGGTGACCTTTACCCGGGCGGCGACGGCGGAGCTCCGGGATCGTCTTGGGCAGCGCCTTCGGGGCGCCCTTCAGGCCTTCCTCGACCCCGAGCCCCCGAAGGATGCCTTTCTTGCTCAGCTATGGAACCAAAGCGCCGATCGCTTCCGGGATCAGGCGCGGCTGCGGGCAGCCCTCGGGCAGCTTGATGAAGCGCCGGTGTTCACCATTCACGGCTTCTGCCATCGCGCCCTCCTTGAAGGCGCCCTGGAGCAGGCATCGCCCTTTACCTTCGAAAACCTCGAGGACGACAAGGCCCTGCAGCGAGAGGCCCTGCGCACGGCGTGGCGGCAGGGGTTTTACTGCGCGTCGGCGTCCCTGCAAGCGCTTTGGCTCCGGGTTTGGGCCAGTCCTGAGAAGTGTGAACGGCTCTTCAGCAGCTGGCTGGCCCCCGGTGCCCTGACCTTTTGGGGCGTGCCTGAGGACGATCTTGACGCCCTGGGCGCGGCCCTTGCGCAGGCCCTTGTCGAGCTGCGAGGTGCCTGGGCGGGGCGGAATGAGGACCCCGCCGTGCTTGGGCTGGCGGATTTCGGCAAGGCCGGGACCGGCTGGGGGGCCCTCACTGAGCGCTATAACGCGCGGTCTCGGGGGCCCGGCAAGCCCAGCCTTCAGAGCGACCTCGATGCGGTGCTAGGAACAGCGACGCCGCTGCCCGAGGCCCTCAAGGCACTCCTCGGGGAGGGCAAAAAAAAGAAGGATTCCATGCTAGGGGCCTTCACCCCGGAAGCTTTTGTCGAAACCCCGGTCAAAAAGGGCCAGAGCGCGGTCAGCGGGGGCGCCCTGGCCTCCGCAGCGGAGGCGCTGGTGAACGCTGCGGAGGCCTTCGAAGCAGGACTCACCCACAGGCTCTTTAGGGCGTTCCAGGAGGCTCTGGCCGCGCACAAGGACCAGCGGCAGCTTCGGGGCCCAGAGGATGCGCTGCGCCAGCTAGCCGCGAGCCTCCGCGGCGCCAGCGGCAAGGCCTTGGCGGAACGCCTCGCTGCCCGCTACCCCCTGGCCTTCATCGACGAGTTCCAGGACACGGATCCGGTGCAGCTGGAAATCTTCGAGGCCCTCTATCCCGTCGGGGGGCCGGGCACGCTCGTGCTCATCGGCGATCCCAAGCAGGCCATTTACGGCTTTCGGGGCGCCGATCTCTTCGCCTACCTGCGGGCGCGGCAGGCCCTTCCCGACGGCGATCGGTTGCGCATGGATCAAAACTGGCGGTCTTCGCCCCCGGTCATTGAGGCGCTCAACGGCTTTTATCAGCAGCAGCCGGATCCCTTCCTCAGCCAGGGCATGGGCTTTGATCCGGTGAGCGCGGCGCATCAGACCCCCGCCGCCCCCTGGGCTCGGGACGGCGCCCCGGCGCCGGCCCTGGGGTTTTACCGAAGCGCTGCCGCGGGCAGCGATGAAGCGCACGCCCAAGCCACCGTGGCCCTGCTGCAGCGCCTGCTGGCGGAGGCGACGATCGAAGGGAAACCCCTAAAGCCCCAGCAGTGCGCCTTGCTGGTGAACACTCACAACGAGGGGGCTCGGCTTCAGCGCTGCCTGCGCGCCGTCGGGCTGGGCTCGGCCTTTGCTTCCAAGCAAAGCGTCTTTGCCACGGAAACGGCGGAGGATGTCTTTCGCGTGCTTCGTGCCATGGCGGCCCCGGAGGACGGGGGCGGCCTGCGCGATGCGCTATTGACCCCCCTTTTAGCAGTGCCGCCGCCGGCGCTGGTGGAGGCCGATGCGCTGGCTGCGCACCAGGCGCGCTTCCGCAGCTTCCGGGAGCGCTGGGAACGGCAGGGGGTGCTGACGGCGCTCTTTGCCCTGCTCGAGGCCTATGCCGTGCCGGCCCGCTGCCTCGAGGAACCGGAGGGCCCCCGAGTTCTCACGGACCTCCGGCACCTCGGGGAGTGCCTAGAGCGCTTTGACCGCACCGGCGGGGGGGCGGCGGAAACGCTCCGTGCCTTTACCCAGGCGCGCCAGGCCGACGATGGCAACGAGGCCCATCAGCAGCGCCTTGAGAGCGATGAAAATTTGGTGAAGATCATCACCGTGCACGGCGCCAAGGGGCTGGAGTACGACGTGGTGCTTCTGCCTTTCCCCCGGGTAGAGCAGGAGGAGCCCTTCCCCCTGTTCCATGATCCCGCGGTGGGCGCCATGGTCGTGGATCTGCGCAAGGCGCCCCGGTCCCAGGCCGCCTCGGCGCGGGAGAAGCGTGGGGAAAGCCTGCGCCTGCTTTATGTGGCCCTCACCCGGGCCTGCCACGCCGTTTACGTGGGCGTGCCCGAAGCGAAGGGAGATAAGAGCGAAGCGGCCCAGCAGGGCTCGGCCCTGGCCCATGCCCTCGGGCTCCAGGGTCTGGCTCCGAAGGCCTGGGCCGAGGCCCTTACCGCTGCGGGCTGGCCCCTTGAGGTTTTCGATCCCGCCGAGGCGAGGGGTGCTCAGAACCGAGCGGCCGCGGGGAAGGGCGGGGCCCTTGCTTCGGCGAAAATG
Source organism: Gammaproteobacteria bacterium (assembly GCA_009919975.1). Classification (GTDB taxonomy): domain Bacteria; phylum Pseudomonadota; class Gammaproteobacteria; order Pseudomonadales; family Azotimanducaceae; genus Salivita. The sequence continues at coordinate 12,382 of RGAU01000018.1, read as the reverse complement.
ATCGCGCCGCGCAGCTTTGCCCGGGAGGCGCGGGTGAGCTATTCGAGCCTGCTACGCCAGGATTTGCAGGCCGGGGCGGAGCCTGCGGGCTTTGGAGATGAGGGGCGGGATGCCCCGGTGCTTGAGAATCCCACGCCCCTTAGCCCGCCGGCGGCCCTGTTTCCCGCCGGGGCTATTCCCGGAGTATGCCTTCACGACATGCTGGAGAGCTGGCCCGGAGTGCCGGAGGCCGTCCCGAGCCACCTAGAGCGATGCCTGCGTCGCCATGGGCTTTGGGGGGCGCCGGGGGTCAGCGTGGAAGGCGTGGAGACCTGGCTCGGCGCTGTGCGTGCCACGCCCATTATCGAGGGGCATGCGCTGGCCGATATTCCCCAGCAGCGCGCCGAGCTGGCCTTTGATCTTCGGCTCGACGCTTTCGCGCTGCCGACGCTCGAGGGGCTTATTCGTGAGGCGGGCTATCCCATGCCCTCCCTTCCGGAGCAGACGCTCACGGGTTTCCTTAGGGGCTTCATCGACGTGGTGCTCGCTGTGGCGGGGCGCTACTACGTGGTGGATTACAAGTCGAATCGCCTCGGCCTGCACCGGGAAGCCTACGACGAAGGGGGCCTCCAGGCGGCCATGGACAGCCATCACTATGCCTTTCAGTATCTTATCTACGCCGTGGCTTTGCGCCGGCTTCTGCGCCAGCGCCTGGGCCCTTCCGGGGCAGCGGCCTTTGGCGGCGTGCGCTATCTCTTTTTGCGGGGCATGGCGCCCGATTCGACCCTGGGTATTTTTTCTGACGATCCCGACCCTGCGCTCCTCGATGCGCTGGATCGCTGCTTTTCCCGGGAGGTGCGCTGATGGCGCCTCGCCTCGAGTCCCTTGGGCCCCTCGGCCAAGCGCTGCTGCGCTGGTGCCGCTATGCGCCGGGGACGGAGGCCCACCGCGCGCTGGCGACGCTGCTTGAGCAGCTAGAGGCGGGGGTGGCGGCTCAGCACAGCTGTCTGCCCCTGGAGCAGGTGCCGCCGCAGCCGGGGCTGGCCTGGGCCTCGCTGCTCGAGGGCTCGGGGCTCCTCGGGGCGGAGGCGGGCCCGGCGCCCCTCGTGCTGTGGGAGGACGCCCTCTACCTGGCTAAGGATGCGCGCTACGAAGCGTACCTTGCCGACGCCCTTCGACTCCGCGCTGCCCAGCCCGCGCCCCTGGCTACGGCTCCGGCGCAGCTGAAGGCTTGGCTTGAGGTGCTCTTTGGCGCCCCAGGGCAGGCCATTGACTGGCAACGGCTTGGGGCGGCCATGCTTTTGGAGCGGAGTCTCCTCGTGCTCACGGGCGGCCCGGGGACGGGGAAGACCTCCACGGTCACCCGGGCCCTGACCCTGTTGGCAGCGGCGCTTCAGCATGAGCAGGGGCCGGCGGGCCCGGTCCGTATAGCTCTCGCCGCCCCCACGGGGAAGGCAGCGGCGCGCCTGGCCCAGGCCGTGGCCGGGGCTAAGGCGTTTCTGGGGAAAACCGCCTTGCCCCCGGCGCTGGAAGCAGGGCTCGCGGCGGTCCCTGATGAGGCCGTTACCTTGCACCGGCTTCTGGGCTACCAGCCCTATGGGAATCGCTTTTCCCGGGGGCGCGATGCACCCCTGGCCGCCGACGTGGTGCTGGTGGACGAAGCGTCCATGGTGGATTTGCGCCTCATGGCGCAGCTTTTCTCTGCGCTGGCGCCGGAAACGCGCGTCATTCTTCTTGGGGACAAGGATCAGCTGGCGTCCGTGGAAACGGGGCAGGTGCTGGGGGATCTCACCGCGGGCATGGGCCAGCCGACCCTGTCCCGCACGCGCTGCCGAGCCCTGGAAGCGCTAACGGGCGATAATCTTGGGCCCTGTGAGCGGGAGCCGGTCCCTCCGCTGGCGGATTGCCTCTGCCACCTGCAGCGTAGCTACCGCTTCGATCCCTCCGGCGCCGTGGCCCGCTTTGCGGCGGCGGTGAACGAAGGGCGGCGCGAGGACGCCTGGGCTGCCTTGACCCAGGGGGACGATGCCCTTCGTTACTCGGAGGCGCCCGAGGCGGCTTTGGAGGATGCCCGTGAGGCCTACTTCACGCTGTGGCGGAAGGAAGCCGCCGGGGTTGAGGACGAAGCCCTTCTTGCTCAGCTGGGCGCCTTCACGCTCCTGACGCCGACGCGCCAGGGCCCCCTGGGCGTAACCGGTCTGAATGGCCAGGTCGCTGCAGCGCTTCGGGCGGCCGGGGCACCGGTGCCTGCCGAGGGTCCCTTCCCGGGCATGCCCCTCATGGTGCTCCGGAATGATCCCAGCCTCGGGGTGTTCAATGGTGATCTCGGCATGGTCCGGTCGGAGGAGGGAAGGTTGGTCGCCGTTTTTCCCAGCGCTGGGGCCGCGCCTAAGCGCCTGCCTCTCGACCGTCTCCCGGCTTTTGAGCCGGCCTACGCGTGCACGATTCATAAAAGCCAGGGGTCGGAGTTTGGGGAGGTTTCCGTGGTCCTGCCTCCGGAGCTGGGGGAGAGGGGACAGCAGCTGCTCAATCGCGCGCTCCTGTACACCGCCGTCACCCGAGCCCAGAGGCGCGTGCGCCTGTTCGCCGCGCCAGCGGCGGTCGACAGCTGCCTGGCGCACGCGCCCCGGCGCCGCTCGGGTCTCGCCCGGCGCTTGTGGTCTGCGGCGCCCTAGGCCATGGTGCGCCCCGGACCTAGGGAGACCCAGCATGGGGCGATGGAATGGGGTTTTGGGATGGCGATGCGTGCTAGGGCTCGCGATGAGCGTGGGCCTTTTGGGGGCCCAAGCGGTGGCCGCCATGAGCTTTGACCCCGTAACCGAGGACCCGCCCCCGCGGGTGCCCGGGCCAAGCCTTGAGTCCGCCGCCATTCCCAGCGGCGATGCCGTGATGAATGCGGTGTTTTACCTTCCCGGAGGGGAAGTCCCCGCGCCGGTGGTGGTGCTGCTTCATGGGCTCCCCGGGGAGGAGCGGAATCAGGACCTCGCCCAGGTGCTGCGCCGCGCTGGCTATGCAGTACTCCTTCCTCATTACCGCGGAGCCTGGGGCAGCGCTGGGACCTTCAGCTTCCGCCACTGCCTAGAAGACATTGATGCCATCGTGCGCTGGCTGGATGATCCGGCGGTGCGAACGCGCTTTTCCCTCGACGCCCAGCCCCGGGCGCTTGTCGGTCACTCCATGGGGGGCTATTTGGCCCTTCGCGCCGGCGCCGGGCACCCCCGGGTGAGTACGCTGGTGAGTCTTGCGGGCCCGGACTTTGGGATCATGGCCGAGGCCCTGGCGGCCGATGAAGCCTCGGCTCGGGCCACCGCTGAGCGCTTTGAAAGCTGGGTTGCTGGCCCCCTCGCGGGCACCAGTGGCGCTGCCCTCGTGGCGGAGCTCACGGAGGACCCCAGCTTTTTCTCTCTGGCTGCCCGGGCCGGGCACTTCGTCGGCCAACGGGTCACCCTGGTGGCCGGGGCGGAGGATGTCTATGTGTCCCCGGCGCGCCTCGAGGCGCTGCAGGGGGCCCTCGTGGCGGCGCACAGCCCGGCGGCGCTGAAAACCCTCCCCGGGGATCACGCCTTCTCGAGCGTTCGCCTTGCCCTGGCCCGGGTGGTGCTGTCGGCCCTGGGCGAGCTTGGGCCCTAGCCCGGGTCTGTGCCGTGACCGCCCCGGTGCACATGATTGATACGCTCATTACGGAGCGCGCCCCCCGGCTCTTTGGCCCCTCCCTGGGGGGCCGGGTCGCTCGGCGCCTGCTCTATCCCTTCCTCGGCTATCGCCAAGCCGTGGCGCTGGCAGATGCGATGCAGGGGCGCTCAGGCTTCGAAGCGCTTGCGGTGGTGAGCGAAACCCTGCGCCTGGCCCTCGAAGTCACCGGAGCCGAACATATCCCCCGAACCGGGCCGGCGCTGTTGGTGGCAAACCATCCCACGGGGATTGCCGACGGCATTGCCGTGTTCGACCTTTTGAAGGCGCGCCGTCCCGATTTCATGATCTTCGCCAATCGCGACGCGGTGCGCATCGCCCCGGCGCTGGAAGACGTGATCATTCCCGTGGAATGGCGGGTGGCGGAGCGCTCCCGGGCGCGTATGCGGGAAACGCTTCGGGCTACCCAGCGGGCCTTTTCCGAGGGACGCCTCGTGGTGGTCTTTCCCTCCGGGCGCCTGGCCTACCGGGACCGGGGGCAGCTCCGGGAGCGGCCCTGGCAAAGCACGGCGCTGAGCTTGGCTCGGCGCCATCAGGTGCCCATCATTCCCATGCACATTGGGGCGCAGAACTCCTCGGTCTTCTACAGCGCCGCACGCCTCTCCGACCAGCTTCGGGATATCACTTTGTTTTATGAGGTGATGAACAAAAAGGGCCACACCTATCGCATGACCCTCGCGCCGCCCCTGGCGCCGGCGCCCTGGCTTGCGGAGAGCGCTGAGCTCGGTCCGGCGACGGAGGCCCTGGCGGCTTACGTGGGCTCCGCCTTTCGTGCGCCGCGCCCGGGCCTACTCCCGGGCTCGCAGCACGATCAGCCCCGCTGTAATGATGAGGCCGGCCCCCGCGATCATGGGGCCGTTGGGCACCTCTCCGAAAAATAGCGCCCCAAAGAGGCTGGCCCAGAGCACTGCGGCATATTCCACGGGGGCAACGGTCGCCGCCTGGGCCAGGCGATAGGCCATGATCACGCTGAAGTGCAGCGTGGCGCCGGCGGCCCCCACGCCCAGAAAGATGGCCAGGGACCAGGGCTCCAGGGGCACCCAGCTCGAGACGCCATGCGCCGGGCGCTGAGGGACAGTCCGGCCCAGCACAGCACGGACCCGGCCACGGCCAGATAGGCGGGATTCCAGGGCGCATTGCCCGGGTTGATCATGACCCAGACGCCCCCGAGGCCGAGGAAGATGGCGAGGCCTCGGCGCCACCCCAGGGGCTCACCGAGGAGGGGCCAGGCCAGCACCGCAATGAGCAGGGGCGCGGTGAAGGAGAGGGCTACGAGTAGGGTCAGGGGTAGCTCTCCGAGGGCGAAAAAGAAGCCGAAGGTAGCGCCGCAGGAGAGCACGGCCCGGAGCCCGTGGCCCCGCCAGCGCTTGGGCTTGAGATTCTTCAGATCGCCCCTAAGCCCTGCTATGAGCAGCACAAAGGGCAGGCCAAAGAGCAGACGCCCAAGCACGATTTGCGGCGTGTCATAGTGGCTCGACAGGGCCTTCACCCCGGTGTCGATGAGGGTGCCCGCGAGGCTCGCCAGAAGCATCCAGGCCATGCCTCGAAGCGTGGGGGAGGACAGCGCTTTCATGCCAAGGGTCCTTAGGGTGAGGGCGAAGTATACTCTGCCCACGCAGCGGCGCCGGAGCGCGCTTAGGCTTGCGACGAAGGTTCAAGGTGCGCTGAAGGGCAATGGGGGAGAGGAGCATGGCAGCGGTAGGCATTGCGCAGCAGGACGATGCGGCACTTCGGGCGGCGGGCTTTGAGCCTTACGAAACGCCCTCGCCCTTTATCCACTTCATTGGGGGTCTTTGGTGCAAGGTTGAGGACGATCGCGCCTTCGCTGCCGTGCGTATTCAGGATCCCCACTGCAACAGCTTTGGCTCTATCCACGGCGGCATGCTGCTGGCCCTGAGCGATCAGCTAATCGCCATGAGCAGCCGCCTGCTGACAGGCCGTGCGGGCATGACCATGCACGTGGATGCGGATTTTCTCGATGCGGCCCCGGCGGGCACGGTGCTTCAGGGGGAGGCTCGGGTGCTTCGGGCAACGCGCTCCACGGCGTTCCTTGAAGGGCATTGGCACGGGGAAGATCGGCAGGTGATGCGCGTCAGCGGGCTGGTGCGGCTCATGGGCGATGCGGATGGGCCCCGCCGGGCGCCAGGATTGGATCGCTGGGGTAAGGCGCCAGAGGCCTAGGCTGTTGGCTGCCGGCCTAGAGCAACGCGAAGAAGCGGGCGCCGCCAAGCCCTAGGGCACCGGCGAGCACGAGCCAGGGGCCGAGGCGCAGCAGGGCGCTTTGGCTGCGTAGGGTGGCTAGGCGCAGCAGGAGAAAGGCAAACCAGGGGAGGGCCAGCGCATTGGCTCCCTGGGCCAGGAGAATCATCTGCAGGGGCTGGCCTCCGAAGGCTGCGCCGAGAGCGCCCACGGCCAGCACCATAAGGGCTGCCAGGCGGGTGCGAGGGTCCTCCAGGGTCGGGGTCCAGCGAAGGAGTCCGGCCAGGGCCCAGGCCGCGGCGAGGGGCGCGGTGAGCGCGCTGCTGAGCCCCGCGGCAAAAAGCCCCAGGGCGAGAAAGGGTTCCGCCCCGGCACCCAGTAGGGGACGGAGGGGCGCGGCCAGGCGCTCCACGCTCGATCCGTCGGCGCTGCTCCCCGCCGCGAGCAGCAAAATGGCCCCGGTAACGAGGCCTCCCACGGCGATGGCGCGCAGCGTATCCCGCCGGGCGTCCTGATAAAGCGCTGCGTCGACGCGGGCGCCCGGTTCCTCCGCGGGGGGTAGACGATCGAGCAGGGCCCGGCCATGGAGAAAGAGGTTGTAGGGGACCACGGTGGTGCCAAGGAGGGCCAGGGCGAGGGCGCCGGCTTGCCCCGTGGGTGCGGCGAGGGTGAGGGGCGGCATGCCCGCACCGAGGGAGCCCAGCGCCGCAAGGCAGAACACCGCCGCCATCACGGCAATTAGCCCAAGCAGGAGCCCTTCCAAGCGCGCCCGCAGGGGCGTCAGCAGCAGGAGCGCCGCCAGGGCCGCGAGCCCGGGCCCCAGAAGGGTAGGGGACAGGGGCAGCCAGGCCCCGAGGCCAAGGGCGGCGCCCGTCAAGTTTCCCGCCTGGTAGGCCGCATTTCCAAAGCCGATGGCCAGCGCCGTGAGGATCACGCTAAACCAGCGAAGCCCCGGCGGCTGAAGGGCCTCCCGAATCAGGGCGCCGAGATCCCGACGCCGGTCGATCACCAGCTGCACCAGCAGCAGCTGGAGCCCGGCAGTGAGGGCGAGAGATAGGACCAGGGCCCAGAGCAGACCGAGCCCCGTGGCCTGCCCCGCCAGGGTGGCGGTGGTCAGCGTCCCCGGACCGAGAAAGGCCGCGGTGACGAGCCAGGCCGGGCCTCGCCAGGCCGGGCCGCGTAGGGCGGGGCCTCCCTTCATCGGCGTCCTCGCCACCAGCGGCGTAGGCCTTGGCTCACGGCGTGCAAGGCCTCAAGCATGGCGTCGACGGCCAGGGCCAGGGCGGTGCGCAGGCGCAGGCTTGGAGGGGCGCCGGCGCTTCGATCCCAGCGGCGGAAGAGGCGCTCAAAGAAGGGCCAGCGAAGCAGGGGGCGACGAAGCGCTGGCCATGCCGCGGTGAGGCACAGGGCCGCAAGCACCGCGAAGGGTGGGGCTGGCCAGAAGGGCAAAAGCACCCCCAGGGCGGCGAGAAAAAGACACAACAGGCCTGCGCCTGTCCAGATGAGTCGAAGGGCCATGGTACGCTCCTCGGGCCCGCCGACTTGGGGCCGGGGACCTTGGGGTAGAAGTCGATGAAGAGCGTCAGCAAGGGTCATGCCAGGCAGCATAGCGCGAAAGGGCAGGGGTTTTCGTGCCCATGGCCGACGGAAGTGGTGAGGTTCACCACCTTCCGGTGGAATTGGCTCCGTGGCTAGCCTTTGGGCCGTGCTCCTCGTCGCCCTGGCGGAATTGGGCGATAAGTCTCAGGTGCTAGCGCTCATGCTGGCCATGCGCTACCGAAGGCCCGGGGTGCTGACCCTGGGCATGGCGGCAGGGATCCTCGCCAATCATGGCCTCGCGGCTTGGCTCGGCGCCTCCGTGCTGGCTTGGTTGCCCGCGGAGGGCATGCGCTATGGGCTTGCAGCGGCCTTTCTGGCCATGGCCCTTTGGCTCCTCTGGGAGGGTGACGAAGAGGAAGAGGCTTCCCCGGAGGGTGAGAAGGGCCCCCTCGGTGCCGGTTGGCTGGGCGCCTTTACCGCCGCCGCGGGGCTCTTCTTTCTTGCCGAGATGGGCGATAAGACTCAGCTTCTGGCCCTGGGCCTGGGAGCGCGCTTTGAAAGCGTAGTGCCCGTGGTGCTAGGCAGCGTGACCGGTATTCTCCTCGTCAATGCTCCCCTATTCTGGGGCGGGCAGTGGCTCGCGGCTCGGGTTTCCATGGTTTGGGCGCGCCGCGGGGCGGCCGCCCTCTGCCTAGCTCTCGCGGCTTTTACGGTGTGGCTGTAAGACGGGTGCGCGCCGTGGCCTGAGCCTCGAGGACGGCTCGATCCCAGGTGACCGTGCGCAGCGTCTCCCCGGCAAAGGCCTCGGCCTGGTCCGCATAGTGCGGGCTTTTCGGGCGCGTGCTGGCGCTACCGAAATTGTGACGGGTCCGCAGCCGCGGCGTGCCGTCGGCGGCCCACTCCGCAAAAATCATCAGGCCGTCCCCAGCCACCGCCGTGAGCCGGCCATCGTTCGTTTGTTCCCGGCCATAGATGGCTCTAAGCACGTCCGGGCCGCCGGCGATGGGGATATCGAGTGCGCCCCGGCGTAGCCGGTTCACCGTCCCCCAGGGGGGATCCAGGCGACCGAAATGGCTTTGGAGCTTTTCCGCGCAGGTGAGCACCTGCTTTTCGATGGGGGCCGGCGCCCGGGGGGCGCGTTCCGCAAGCCATTCCTCCGAGAGCACGCAGACCCCAAGGGCAGCTCCCGGGTTGTCGAGGTCGGTGTTCCGATCCCAGGCAGCGAGGACGGCCTGCGCTTCGGCGAGGAGCGATCCTGCCTCGGCGACCAGGGCCTGAGCGCTATCCACATAGGCCATGGATCGGCTGCGCGCTGCGTAGGCCTTATCGAACTTGATGGCTTCGAAGGCCTCGGCGCTCACCTTGGGGAGGCTTGCGAACAGCTCTAGGCCCCGATCCGCCCGGTTGGTCATGCGCGTGGGCAGGCCAAGCTCCTGGGGGTAGGCTGCGGGGTCCGGGTTGTCCCCTTCCGCGGTCACGGCGAAGGGTGACTGATTGGCGCTGAGCACAAAGCCGCTGGCGGGGTTCAGCACCTGGGGATTGGCTCGGAAGCTTTGGGTATCTTCCCAGATCAGGTCGCTTCGGTCTCCGGGAAGGCGCTTTTTCCAGTCCCAGCCGGGCGTTCGGAGCGGGCTTCGGCTGTTGTGGACAAAGGCGATGTTCCCGGCGCGATCCCCATAAACAAAGTTGAAGCTGGCGATGGCATTCAGATCCATGGCGGCCTGCCAGCCTTCGAGGTCCGTGGCGCGGTTCATGGCGTACCATTGCTCGGGTTGGCGGATTTCCCGGTGCCCCGCAAAGCGCAGGGCGTAGAGGCCATGGTCCGTTTCCAGCACGGGACCGTGAACGGTGCTGCGCACGGTCTGCGTCAGGGGCCAATAGAGGGCGCCGATGAGGGGCACCTTCAGGGTGATGGATCGGGTTTCGAAGGGCACCCAGGCCCCATCCAGCTGGTAGTGGTCGGGATGGGCCGCGTCCGTGGTGAGCAGGAATTCATCCACCAGGTCCGGCTGGTTGACCGTTACGCCCCAGGCCAGGTTCGGCGTGGCGCCGATGGTCGCGATGGGGGAGCCGGGGAAGAGGCCGCCGTGCATGCGCCAGCCTTCCTCGCTTTCCAGGTGCACCTCATACCAGGCCACGGGGCCGCTCAGGGGCTGGTGGGAATTACCCAGGACCCGGGTAGCGCCGTCCGTGCTCCGCGCCGGGCTGACGGCAAAGGCGTTGGAGCCGATCGGCAGATCCCCTCCAAGGTAGCGCTCCGTCAGGAGGGGGGGCGCCTTCGCCACCGCTTCGGGCCCCGCCATGACCCGCTTCACGGCGCCGTCAAAACCGTAGAAGAAGAGATGCTGGATGGAGAAGCCCGTGACCAGATCCTTTGCGGAAACGGGATAGAGCCGGTGATCGACCTCCTCGGGATGACGCGCCGCATAGAGGTTGAGCCCCGCAGCATAGCCTTCGAAGACCGCGCGAACTTCCGGAGAGAGGCGGCGCTCATAGCCCGCTTCCACCGCTTCCCGGGCGCCGGTCCAGGCGATGAGATAGTCCACGGGGATTGCTTCGCGCCCGGAAAAGAGGGCCGCTTCCCCTCGATAGAGGGGGAGGATTTCCTCGAAGGTGGCGCGGTCATCTTCCATGTGGGCGTAGGCCAGGCCGAAGGCCACGTCCCGATCCCGGGCGCCGTAGATGTGGGGAACGCCAAGGGCGTCGCGCAGGATTTCTGCCTCATAGCCTTTGGCTGCGGCTTCAAAGGCCCCGGGATCGAAGGCGGCGCGCTGCTGGGCCTGCACCGCGAGGTCTAGGGCAATGAGGCTAAAGCCCAGCAGGATAGGCAGAAGGAGGAGGCGTTGTCGCATGGCAGGCTCTTCTTTTTGGGCGCGGGACGGCGGCGGTAAAGCTCGCTAGCATAGCGCGGGAAATTCCATGTCACAGGAGGGGAGTATGAGCGAATATCCGTTACCCAATGCGGGGCACGATCTGGGGGGCCAGGTGGCTTTGGTGACCGGCGCGACGTCGGGCCTGGGCTGGCGCTTTGCGGAGGTGCTGGCAGCCGCCGGGGCTCGGGTGGTGATTTCCGGTCGGCGCGTGGAGCGCCTTGAAGCCCTCGCCGAGCAGCTTCGGGGCAAGGGCGCGGAAGTCCTTCCCGTGGCCATGGACATGACGGACCGGGCCAGCCTGCGAGCGGGGCTCGATCGGGCTGAGGCGGCTTTCGGGCGGGTGCAGATTCTCGTCAACAACGCTGGCATCCCCGATGCGCAGCGGGCCCACAAGATGAGTGATGAGCTGATCGATCGGGTCTTCAACACGAACCTCATCGCCCCCTGGGTGCTGTCCTGTGAAGTGGCCCGCCGCCTCATCGATGCTGGGGAGAAGGGCCGCATGGTGAACATCGCTTCCGTGGCTGCCTACAACTACAGCGGCAACGGGGCGGCCCTCTACTCCGTGACCAAGGCCGCGGTGGTGCGCATGACCGAAGCCCTGGCCGTGGAGTGGGCGAAGTTCGGCATTAACGTGAACGGTATCGCCCCCGGCGCCTTTGAGTCGGAAATGATGGACGGCATGCTCGAGCGCATGGGGGACATCGCCAAGTACTTCCCCCGGGGCCGGGTGTGCCCCTCGCCGCTCATGGATTCGACCCTGCTTTATCTCGTGAGCCCGGCCTCGGAAGCGGTCACCGGCACGGTCATCAAGATCGACGACGGCCAGGGCCCGCGCTAGTGGCTTCGGGGCGACGCGGCTTCCAACGCCTGAGCCTGCTGGGGCTCTTGAGCCTTGCCCTTTTGGGCTGCGATGCCGCCCCGGAACGGCCCGCCGTGGATTGGGAGATCCACGGCGGCCAACTCATCGACGGCACGGGGGCCCCGTCGCGTTCCGGAACGCTGTGGCTTAAGGACGGGCGTATCCACGCCATCACGGAGGCCGGGGCCGCGCCCTTTAAAGCGGCCCAGCGCTTCGACGCCGCTGGGCGCGTGGTGGCTCCGGGCTTTATCGACCCCCACAGCCACGGCGATCCCCAGGAAACGCCGGCCTTTGAAAACTTTTTGGCCATGGGGGTGACCACCATCACCCTCGGCCAGGACGGCTCGAGCCCCGAGGTGGCGCCCCTCGCACCGCTGCTGGCAGAGCTTGATGCGCTGCCCCTGGGGCCTAACCTCGCGCTCTTTGTGGGCCATGGGACGCTGCGGACCCTCGCGGGCCTTGGCCGCGATCCGGCCCCGAGCCCGGAGGCGATCGCGCGCATGCAGGCCCTGCTTGATGACGCCCTCGATCACACCTTTGGGCTCAGCTCTGGCCTCGAATACAACCCGGGGCTTTGGGCCCCGGAGGCCGAGCTCCTGGCCCTGGCCGAGGTGGTGGGGCGCCGGGATCGGGTGATCATGAGCCACCTGCGCTCGGAGGATGATGATGCGCTTTTCGAGGCGATTGATGAGCTGCTTGCTCAGGGTCAGCATGCTCGCGTGCACATCGCCCATCTGAAATCCGTTTATGGCCGAGGGGCCGCTCGGGGCGATGCGATCCTCGATAAGCTGACGGCTGCGCAGCGCTCGGGCCTTAGGGTGAGCGCCGACGTCTACCCCTACAGCGCGAGCTACACGGGCCTGGCCCTACTCTTTCCCCCCTGGGCGAAGGCCCCGGAGCAGTTTGCGGAGGCAAAGGCTGCGCGGCGCGCCGAGCTTGAGGCCTATCTTAAAGCTCGGGTGCTTTCCCGGAATGGCCCGGAGGCCACGCTCCTGGGCTCGGCGCCCTATGCCGGCCTCACCCTCGCGGAGCTTGCCGAGCGTCTTGAAAAGCCCTTTGAGACCGTGCTGGTTGAGGATCTCGGGCCCCAGGGTGGGTCCGCCGCCTACTTCATCATGGATGAAGATTTGCAGCGCCGTTTTATCCAGGACCCCCGGGTGTCCATCTCTTCCGATGGCAGCCCCACGGGTTTCCATCCCCGGGGCCACGGAACCTTCGCCAAGATCCTCGAGCAATACGT
>RGAU01000170.1 GCA_009919975.1 Gammaproteobacteria bacterium | reverse complement strand
GATTGATCGGCCGGGGGTGCGGGGGCTGCGTATTACGCCGAACCTCTACACCACCTTGGAGGAGCTGGACACCTTCGTCGCCGTGATGAAGCGCCTTGCCGCTTAAGCCTTAGGGTTGGGGCCCTAGAGCTGGGGCCCTAGTGCTTTGCTCTTGCCGCAGGCGAAAAAAAACGGCGCCGCGAGGCGCCGTTTTTCATTTCCCTAGAAAGCGAGGCGGATTACTTGGCCGCCTTGCGCTCCTTGGTTTCCTTGATGACTTCTTCCGCCACGTTCGCCGGGCAGGGCGCGTAGTGGGAGAACTCCATGGAGAACTGGCCACGACCAGAGGTCATGGTGCGCAGATCGCCAATGTAGCCGAACATTTCGGAAAGCGGGCAGTCGGCCTTCACGCGGACGCCCGTGACGCCCGGTTCCTGGGCCTTGATCATGCCCCGACGACGGTTGAGGTCGCCGATCACGTCACCAACGTGATCCTCCGGGGTGAACACGTCCACCTTCATCACCGGCTCTAGGAGCTGAGGCTTCGCCTTCGGCACGGACTGGCGGTAGGCCGCCTTGGCCGCAATCTCGTAGGCAATGGCGGAGGAGTCCACGGGGTGGAAGCCGCCGTCGAGGAGCGTGACCTTCACGTCGAGGAGCGGGAAGCCTGCGAGCGTTCCCTCGTCCATGGAGACGCGGAAGCCCTTCTCCACGGCGGGCCAGAATTCCCGTGGCACGTTACCGCCGGTGACCTTGGACTCGAACACGTAGCCCGAACCGACTTCCCCGGGCTCCACGGAGTAGTCGATCTTAGCGAACTGCCCCGAACCCCCGGTTTGCTTCTTGTGCGTGTAGGAATCGGAAACCGGCATGGTGATGGTTTCCCGGTAGGCCACCTGGGGCTTACCGACGGTAACGTCCACGCCGTGGGTCCGGCGGAGGATATCCACCTTGATGTCTAGGTGAAGCTCACCCATACCCTTGATGATCGTTTCCCCGGATTCTTCGTCCGTTTCCACGCGGAAGGAGGGATCCTCGGCGATCATCTTCGATAGAGCCATGCCGAGCTTGTCCACGGCGGCCTTATCCTTCGGCGCAATAGCGATGGAGATCACGGGATCGGGGAAGACCATGGGCTCGAGGGTGGCGGGCTTGTTGACGTCGGAAAGGGTATGCCCCGTTTGCGTGGTCTTCATACCGAGCAGGGCGACGATGTCCCCGGCCTGCGCCGTATCCCGCTCTTCCCGAGAGTCAGCGTGCATTTCCACGATCCGGCCGATGCGCTCGGTCTTACCGGTGGCGGTGTTGAGGACCGTATCGCCTTTCTTGAGCTTCCCGGAGTAGATGCGGGTGAAGCACAGGGCGCCGTAGCGGTCGTCCATGATTTTGAAGGCGAGGGCGCGGAGGGGCTTCTCGGCGTCGACGGTGGCCACGGAGCCCGTTTCGTTGCCTTCCAGGTCCATCTCGGGCTGGGGCGGCACTTCCGTCGGGTTCGGGAGGTAGTCGACCACGGCGTCCAGCACGTTCTGCACGCCCTTGTTCTTGAAGGAAGATCCGCAGAAGGTGGGGAACCAGTCGAGCTTAATCGTCCCCAGACGGATGCAGCGCTTGATATCCTCGATGGAGGGCTCTTCCCCGGATTCGAGGTAGGCTTCCATGAGATCGTCGTCCTGCTCGAGGGCTGACTCGATGAGCACTTCCCGGTACTCAGCGGCCTTTTCGACCAGATCCTCGGGGATATCGGTGATCTCGTAGTTCTCCGGCAGGCCGCTGTCGTCCCAGATCCAGGCCTTCTGCGTCAGCACGTCGACGACCCCTTTGAAGTCATCTTCGATGCCGATGGGCAGGGTCATGACCAGGGGGCGAGCGCCCAGCACGTCCTCGACCTGCTTCACCACGCGGTAGAAGTCCGCGCCGATGCGGTCGAGCTTGTTGACGTAGATGATCCGAGACACGCGGGACTCGTTCGCGTAGCGCCAGTTCGTTTCGGACTGGGGCTCCACGCCGCCGGAGCCGCAGAACACGCCCACGCCGCCGTCGAGCACCTTGAGGGAGCGGTACACCTCGATGGTGAAGTCCACGTGCCCAGGGGTGTCGATGATGTTGAAGCGGTGATCCTTCCAGAAGCAGCTGGTGGCCGCGGACTGGATCGTGATCCCCCGCTCCTGCTCTTGCTCCATGAAGTCCGTGGTCGCGGCGCCGTCGTGCACCTCGCCAAGCTTGTGAATACGCCCCGTAAGCTTGAGGATACGTTCCGTGGTGGTGGTCTTGCCCGCGTCGACGTGGGCGAAGATCCCGATATTGCGATACAGCGACAGGTCAGCCATGGCTCTTCTCGGTCGGAAAGGTTGAGTTGAGAGCCGGCGCCCTGCCGTGCCCTCCCTTACTCGCGTGTTCCCAAAAGCTCGCCTTCGGAGCCCCCTGGGGGTGCCCCGAAGCGAGTGTAACGCCTTGAAAAATAAGGTTTTTAAGGCTTGACTTGGGAATCGCGGGGCGCAGTTTAGCACGATCGGGCCCCGAAGCTCACGCCGTTTTTTGCCGGATTTTAGGCGCCGGTAAAGACCCCGTCGCGGCGCTCGGCCACGGACCGAATGCCCTCTTGGGCGTCCGCCGTTTCCCTGAGCCACTGCTGCTCCCGTAGCTCTCGCTCCGTCGCCTGGGCGATCTCGTCAGCGAGGCCCGCCCGGAGCGTAGCGCGCACGGACACCACGGCGAGGGGCGCGCTCTTGGCGATGTCTTCGGCGAGCGTTTCCGCATCGCTGCGGAGGGTTTCGGCGCTGGCGAGGGCGTCTGCGAGACCCCAGGCCACGGCTTGTTCCCCGGGGACCCGGGCGCCGGTGTAGAACATGTGGGTGGCGCGCTGCATGCCGATAAGGCGGGGCAGGGTGACCGTTAGGCCGAAGCCGGGGTGAATGCCCAGGCGGGCGAAGTTGGCAGCAAAGCGCGTTTCTGGCGTCGCGATGCGGAAATCCGGGACCAGGGCGACCCCGAGGCCGCCGCCGATGGCGCTGCCCTGAATGGCGCCCACCACGGGCTTCTTGCAGCGGAAAAGGCGCACCGCTTCCCGGTACAGCTTTCCTGTGGTGGTGCGGAAACCTTCGGCGCTGAATTCATCGTTGCCGTCGTCGGCCTTCCCGGAGCCGAAGTTGGCCCCGGCGCAGAAGTTCTTGCCTTGGGCGGCGAGGACGATGGCTCGGCAGCTCGGCGTATCGTCCAGGGCCTCGAAGGCATTGGCGATTTGTTCGATGAGCGCATAGTCAAAGAAATTGTGCGGAGGACGCTGAATCTCCACCGTGGCCACGGGGCCAGCTTGGGTTACGGCAATGTCGGTGTAGGGGCCTTGGGCGGTCATGGTGCGTCTCCAAAAAAGCGGCGAAAACCTATGGCGAGGGAGCATAGCATCGCGGGGCGCCGGATGAGGTAAACTGCGCGGGTGCAGCGTTCGGGGTCGCTGCGGGAAGGCTTCGGGGCTAGGGCGCCGCCGGGGCGCGCAGCGGAAAATCATCATGCAGGAACCACGAGAGGCTGATGCAGCCGTTCGCCGGCCGTCCATCTGGGAGCTGGCGTGGCCCTCCATTACCACCAATTTGCTGTTTTCCATCATCGGCGTGGTGTCGATCAAGGTGGTGGCCGAGCTCGGCCCCTCGGCGGCCGCGGCGGTGACCGTGGGCAATCAGATCTTCTTTACCCTGCAGGCGGTCATGATGGCCGTATCCGCGGGCACCACGGCCCTGGTGGCCCGGGCCTGGGGTGCGAAGGACACGGACGAGGCGGTGCGCGTGACCTTCACCAGCCTCGCCGTGGGCATGGCCCTGGGGTTCGTGCTCGCGGTGCCTTTTATGGTGTTCGCCGAACCCATCGCGTCCTCCTTTGGTCTGGGGCCTGAGGCCACGCGCCAGGCGGGCGATTTCATCTTCTGGCTCTCAGCGTTCAACGTGACCTTTGCCGTGAACTTCATCATGAGCGCGGCGTTGCGGGCCGCGGGGGACGCTCGGACCCCCATGTGGATTGGGGTGGGCACGAACCTTGTGAGCCTCGCCGGGCTCTATGTCTTCGTTTTCGGCCACTTCGGCATGCCCGCCCTTGGCGTAAAGGGGGCCGCGGTGGCCAATGGCTTGGCCTTCGCGCTCGCGGGGCTAACCTTTCTCGGGCTCTGGGGCTTCGGGGCGCTCCGGCTAAGCTTCCGCCCCTCGGAGTGGCGCGGCGCCTTCGATGGCGCCCGTATCCGGCGCCTCATTCATATCGGCTATCCCGCGGCGCTCGAGCAGGGGGTCTTTCGCCTCGGCTTCTTCATCTTTCTTGGCATTATTGGCCACTACTACGGCACGGCGGCCTTTGCGGCCTATGGCATTGGGGTAAATATCCTTTCCCTGTGCTTTGTGGTGGGCTTTGGCTTTTCCGTGGCGGGTTCAACCCTGGTGGGGCAAGCGCTGGGCGCCGACGCCCAGGAAGAAGCCATGGGCAGTGGCTGGCGAGCCCTGCGCCTCGCCATGGGATCCATGACCGTGGTGGGGATCGCCATCATTTTGGCCGCCGAACCCATAGCGGCCTTTATGATCGACGACTCGGAGGTCATCGCCTACACCGTTTCCTTTGTCTACATTCTTGGTGCCGTGCAGCCGCTCATGGCCATCGAGTTCGCCTTGGGTGGCGCCCTTCGGGGGGCCGGGGATACGCGCTTCCCCCTTAAGGCCACCATGGCTGGGCTGCTGGGTATGCGCTGCCTGCTGGCGGTGATCTTCGCGGCCCTGGGGCTTTCCGTGGAGTGGATCTATGCCGCGCTGGTGGGTGACTACGCCCTAAAGGGCTGGATGCTGACCCGTCGTTTTCGCTCTGGGCGCTGGAGAAACCTTCAATTGGCAAGTTCGCCCGCAACCTAAGTTGCCGATCGCACCAAAACGGTGCTGTTTTCCCTTAATCGAGAATGAATCAGTAAGTTACGGGTTTTTCTGGTGAAATATTTCACTCGCGGGCAGGGGCATAGGGTCCGCTTTCGGTCGGTTTTGAACCAAAATAGTGCAGATTATTCAGGTTTTGCACAAATTTAGCGCTAAAGTTTCGCTTCGGTTGGCCGATAACCCTTCAATCGGACGTCCGCTGTCCTGATCGGGAGCCCCTTCCCGGGGAGTGCCACGGCTCCGCCATATTTCGTAACATATTGAAATGAGCGGGCCTCTGGCTTGCGTGTTAAGGGGGCTTTGATAGAAAAGTTCCCTCGCCCGCCCCTTTCTTCACTTTTCTTCCATAAGTGGCCTAATTTCTGCATCATATAGGGGTCACAACACCATCGTGGTGCTGTGCGTGGTATCGATGCGGGCCACACGCGCGGTGGCTGACCGCAATGATCATAGGACCTAACAGGCCTTGGCCTGCGCTAGGTCCGCCCAGCTGGGAGTTAAAAGTATGCAAGCAGGCAAATTTAAGGTTCTGCCCCTTGCGGTTGCGATTGCAACGGCAGGCGCTGCCTTCTCCGTGCCGACCATCGCGTTGGCCGAAGAGGCCGTC
>RGAU01000169.1 GCA_009919975.1 Gammaproteobacteria bacterium | reverse complement strand
CCATGATTCCTTCCCTGTTCTCCTTCCTGGCCCTGAACGCGGGGGGAGCCATGGCCGATCGGCTCCTGGCCTCGGGCATGGCCACCACCCGGGTCCGCAAGCTTATGCAAGCCATTGGCTTTGGAGGCTCGGCCCTCGTGCTTGCCGGGGTGGGCTATGTGGAAAGTATTCCCCTAGCCATCGCGCTCATGTCTCTGGGGAATATCTTTGGCGGCGCTACGGCCGGAGGCTTTGGGGTGAACCACCTCGATATCGCCCCCCGGAGCGCGGGGACGATCATGGGCCTGTCGAACACCGTGGCGACCCTTCCGGGGATCATCGGCGTCTACATCAGTGGGCTTTTGCTGGAATGGACCGGCAGCTGGGCCCTCGTGTTTCAGGCCGCCGCCGGCGTCTATATCTTTGGCCTTCTGGTCTATCTGCGCTGGGGCAGCGCCGAGCGCCGCTTCAGCTAGCCCCTTGGTTGGCGCGTTTCGGCAAGACCGTTAGCGCTAAGAAGGTCACCGTGCCCAGGGGAAAGAGCCAGGGAAAGGCGAGGCTGGGGGCGAGGCCGGTGGTGAGGGGAAGGAGCGTCGCCACGAGCCCAATCGCACCGAGGGCGCCCAGGGCCGGGCGGCGCAGCCAGGTCCGGGGGGCGAAGGCCGCCAGGAGCAACAGCCCCAAAAGCGGCGGGTAGCTAAGCGCCGTCATCTGGTAGGCCAGGGGCACGAGCTGGCCGCCGCCGTGGCCGAGGGCCCAGGCAAAGGCGCCTAGGGCCAGAGCCCAAAGCCCCACGGCCCGGGTCGATCGGTCGCCGTCCCCGGCGGTGCTCACCTGGGCCAGGGCCGAGAGGACCGAGTCCAGGCTCGACATGGCCGCGGCGAACACCCCCGCAATTAAAAGGCCCCGCACGCCGCTGGGGATCGCATCCAGGATGAAGGCCGGGAAGATCCGATCGCCGTTCTCCGCCACGGCGCTGGCCAGGGCCGGTGGCAGGGCGTGGGTGCCGTAGTAGGCCCATAGCGCTAGGCCCACGAGGAGAAAGAGGGCCGTGACCCCTTCCCCGAGGAGGCTCGTGTAAAGGGCTTTGCGGGCCGCGCTCAGACTGGGTAGGGCCAGCATGCGCTGCGTGTTCACCTGGTCCCCGCCGTAGGCCGCAAGGTTCTGAAAGGGCATGGCGATGAGCCCTGTCCACAGAGTGAAGCTGGCGGCGGGGTGGGTGCTGAAGTCCAGGGTGCGAAGCTTTCCGGCGTCCCCGGCGGCGGTGAAGAGGGCGTCGAAGCTCCCGGCGCCCCCGGCCACAGCGAGGGCGAGGGCGAAGGCGCCGCCCCCGGCGAAGAGCAGGCCCTGGAGCGCATCGGTCCAGACCACGGCGCGAAGGCCGCCATGTCCCGTATGCAGAGCGGAGGCCCCGACGATGAGGGCAATGCACGCCCCGAGACTCCAGCCCGTGAGTAGCTCAAGCACGAGGGCCACGGCAAAGACCCGCACCCCCTGGCCTAGCACGGCGCCGATCATGAAGAGCCCCGTGGCGGCCCGGCCATAGCGTGGCCCCAGCTTAAGGGTGATGTATTCATAGGGGCTGCCCACCCCCGTGGCGTAGTAGCGGGGTAAAAGCGCAACGCCCAGAACGCCCTTAGCGACTAGCGCGGCCAGGGCGAACTGCAGGTAGCGCAAATCGCCGCTTTCAGCGAAGACCAGGGCTGGGAGCCCGATGAAGGTGACGCCGCTGATGCTGGTGGCCACGATGGAGGCGGCCACGAGGGGCCAGGGCAGGCTCCGGTCCGCGAGGAAGTAGGCATCCCGGTGGGCGCGTCGGGGTCGGGCCCAGTGGCTCACCACCGTCACCCCCAGGAAGTAGGCGACGAGAACGGTGAGATCGAGGCCGTTCATGGGCGGGGGAGGCGCCGCCCCGCGCCTTCGCCGGGATAGACTCGGTGATTGGCGCCGGGGTGGGCGTAGCCGTTGATGAGCACGCGCCGCGGCGTTGTGCCCTCGTTAGGGCTACTGCCGTGCACCGCATAGGGCCCGAAGAACAGCACGTCCCCCGGCGCCCCTTCGATCAGCACCGTGCCCGGCGGGTCCTCCCCCGGGACCATCGCTTCATCGTAGTTGAAGGGGGCGGCGCTCAAGCGCGCCCCCGGGGTCAGCCCCGTGGTACGCCGGGGGAGAAACTTCAGGGCGCCGTTGCCCGGGCCCATAGGGTCCAAAAGCAGGATGGTCTGCACGTAGCTGCCCTGGCCGTTGATGTCTTCCCAGGTCCCCGGCCCCTTATCCCGGTGCTGGATATCCTGGTGCCAGGCAAAGGACACCCCGTCCCCCGGCATCTTAAAGTGGGCCTGGCACAGCAGCTGATCGCAGTGGGGGCTGCCGAGGAGGGCGAGGGCCGGACTTAGGATCGCCGGGTCTTCGGCGATGGCCAGGAGCAGAGGCTCCGCGCCTCCGGCCCACACGATGCGCTCTACGCGAGGGGCTGCGGCTTCGCCGGACAGGACGAAGTGGGCGCCGTCCTCGAGCCCGGTCACGCCTCGGCGCTGAGCCTTCGCATAGAGCCGATCAAAGGCCGCCCGAGCGTGCTGAAGCGTCGCCTCGGGGATGGCCCCGCGGCGCAGGAAAAAACCGTCGTCGGCGAAGGCCGCCCGTTCCTGCTCGGTGACTGTGCTCGGCGCCATGGGCCGCTCCCCCCGGTGAAAGCGGCGTCTAGTTTAGCGCGCCCGCGCCTTGCGTTGGCGCCCCCGGGCCGCCCGTGCACAATAGGAAAAAAGCCCACCTAGGACTGCCCATGAGCGAACACCCCGATCCCTGGTCCCTGGCCAGCGCCGCCGTTTACCAAGCCCCGGACCCGGCCACGGGGGCCATCGCCCCGCCCATCCACGTGTCCTCGAGCTTTCAATACGACGCCGAGATCTACCAGGAGGTGGTCGCCGGCGCCCGGGAAACGGTGAATATTTACGGCCGCTGCGGGAATCCCGGGGAACGGCTGTTCCAGGATCACCTCGCACGGATCGAGGGCGCCGATGCGGTGCTGGCTACGGCTTCGGGCATGGCCGCGGTGACCACGGCGATCTTCGGCCTGCTGAAGCAGGGCGATCATTTGATCTGCGACTGGACCACCTACAGCTCGACCCACGAGTTCCTCGCTCACCGGGCCCCGGACTTCGGCATCGAGACCACCTTCGTGGATATGGCCGACGAAGCAGCGGTGCGGGCAGCCCTTAAGCCCAGCACCAAGGCCCTTTATTTCGAAGCCATCGCGAACCCCACCATGAAGGTGGTGCCCATCGCGCCCTTAGCTGCGCTGGCGGAGGAGAAGGGCCTGGTGCTGCTCTGCGATAACACCTTCGCCAGCCCGGCCGTGCTTCGGCCCCTGGAACACGGGGTGGACCTCGTCATCGAAAGCGCCAGCAAATTTATCGGGGGGCATAACGACGTCATCGGCGGCGCCATCGCCTTGAAGGCCGGGCGCCTGCCGGTCGATTTCCTCGATCGGCTGCGCTGGAACACCATGGTGAAATGGGGGGCGCCCATTGCCCCTTTCAGCGCGTGGCTTCTTGATCGGGGGCTGCAAACCCTGCCTCTGCGGGTGGAGCGGCAGTGTGAGAACGCCGCCGCCCTCGCGGATTTTTTAGCTGAGCATCCTGCGGTGAGTCGGGTGTGCTACCCCGGGCGCCCGGACCACCCCCAGCACGCCGTGGCGAAGGCCCAAATGCCGCGCTTCGGCGCCATGCTGGCCTTCGACGTGGGCTCCGAGCCCCGAGCCCTGAAGGTGGTGACGGCGCTGAAGCTTGCCAGCTTCGCGGCCAGCCTCGGCGGCGTGCGCACCGTGACCCAGATCCCCGGCACCATGGCCTTCCTCGACATCCCGGAGGAAGAGCGGGCGCGCATGGGCATTACGCCGGGCATGGTCCGCATCTCCGCGGGGATCGAAGCGATCGAGGATCTAAAGGCCGACTTCGCGGCGGCGCTGGCAACCCTTGAGGCTGCCGAGGCGTGAAGCTTCAGCGTTCCCTGGGGTTCTGGGATGTCTACGCCATCGCCCTGGGCCAGGTGATTGGCTCCGGCATCATGGTGCTCGTGGGCATTGGCATTGAGCTGACGGCCTATGCCATACCCCTGGCCTTTCTCGTCTCCGCGGGCCTGTCCCTCCTGAAGCAGTGGCCCATCGCCTTTCTGGGGTCCGCCATGCCCGCCACCGGCGGGCTCTATGTCTACTGCAAGCGCCTCCTGGGGCCGCGCCTCGGCTTCTTCTACCTGGCGCTGCTCCTGATCACCCATATCCTGATCGCGCTCTTTGCTTTGGGCTTCGCCCAGTACGCGAAGGCCCTGTGGCCCGAGGTGCCCGAGCGGGGGGTGGCGGTGGCGATCCTCGGGCTCTTCTTCCTCGTGAATCTCTTTGGGGTACGCCTGGCCGCCTTCCTTCAGCGCATCATGATCGTGGTGCTCGTCCTCGGGCTCCTCACCCTCCTGGTTTTCGGCTGGGGTCAGGTGCGCTTTGAGCCCTTCCTCGATCCGGCCCAGCTTTTCCCCCAGGGGCTCTACGGCTTCGCCCTGGCCTGCGTGATCCTGTCCTTCGCCACCGGGGGCGCGCAATTTATCTCCGAGCTTGGAGGGGAGATGGCGAACCCGGAGCGGGATTTGCCCCGAGCCATGCTGGGCGCGACCCTGACCGCCGCCGTGCTCTTCACCCTCGTGTCCGTGGTGGCCGTGGGGGTGCTGCCCCTCGAGCAAACCGCGGGGCAGTCCCTCGCGGAGGTGGCGCGGGCCATCCTTCCCGCGCCGGTCTACCTCGCCTTTATCGTGGGGGCGGGGCTCTTTGCCCTGGCCACGAGCATTAACGCCACCTTCTCCTGGGCGACGAAGGCCGTGCTCATCGCCTGTGAGGATGGTTGGCTGCCGAAGTCCCTGGCCGTAGTGAATCCCCGTTTTGGAACCCCCCACCGCTTGCTCCTGGGCCTGTTCCTTCTGGGCGCTACGCCCATCGCCCTGGGCTGGGAGCTGCGCTACATCATCATGCTGGGGGGCGGGCTGGTGTTCATCTACGACACCTTGCCCCTGCTCGCAGCCTTCCTGTTGCCGAAGCGCTTGCCCGAGGTCTTTGCCGGCGCCGCCATGCGCCTCTCAGCTCCGCGCCTTCGGCTCCTGGTGGTGCTGGGGCAGGCGGCCCTGTCCTTCTCCGATGTGGACGCCGTGGGCTGGGCCCTGGTGCTGAGCTACCTTGTGTTCGTGGGGCTTTACGTCCGACGAGGGGCGCAAGGCGTGCCCCCCAATGAAATCCATTAACTTCCTGGGCGCCCCGAAAAAATGGTAAGGCAATGTTTTTAAAGGGTTTTACTTACTAAGACCAAGCGCCCAGATGGGGTATGACCTCAGGGAAAGCGCTTTTCATTGCCAAACGATAACGATAGGCTGCTTAAAGGGATGGGGAAGGTTAGGCCGGTGCTAGGGGCCTAACGGCGTACCACAGCGGGAAGTGAGGGGCCTGCTTCTATGACGGAAAAAGTCAAAATTGCCGTAGTCGGTGCGGGCCCGGGGGGGCTTAGCG
>RGAU01000168.1 GCA_009919975.1 Gammaproteobacteria bacterium | reverse complement strand
AAACCCCGTTTTCGGCGTTGGCGGCACCCAGCCGCGCTTCAATGCCTCCCCCGTCATCCGTTCATTGGCCGGATCCCCAAGGAGGGACCCATCGCTTTGCCGGTAGCCCGCATAGCGCAGCAGCTGACTGTTCCAGACCCGGGGCCCCCGGGCCTCTCCGGGGCGCTGGGGACGAAAGGCCGTCATGACGGCGCGGAGCTGTCCCCCTTGGGTAGCGAGGGCGATGTGGCGCTTAAGGGCCTCGAACATTCCATCGGTGTCCGCAACGTGACGCGCATCCTCAAGGTGAAGGCCATTCCAGAACAGCCGCCCAACGCAGCGGGCCGAATTGCGCCAAGCAAGGCGGGCGCCGAAGAGTAATTCGTCAAAGGTGTGCTCGTAGAACCCGGTCTGCTCGATGGCCTGAGCCACCCGAGCCCAGCGCGCAGCGAAGGCATCTTCGGCGCCGAGCTCCTGATAGCACTGGCGCAGAAAGCTCTCGGCCTGCACCGCCAGGCTGTCATTGACGGTGACCAGGCCTACCGCCGGCTGAGCCGCATCGGGACAGGGCCCCTGATCCGGCGCGCCCGCGCTCCCGGGCCACTGATATTTGAAGCCATCGGGGATGGGGCAAGCGGGCCCTAGGGCCTGCTCGGGCCGCGCGCCCTGGGGCGTGAACACCTCAAGGAAGCGCCGCGCCTCGGGGACCTGTAGGGCATCCAGGGTCGGGGCCAGGGCGTGATCAAAGCCCTCGGGGCCGCAAACAAACACAAAAGGCTCGGGGATCGGCTGGAGGAACGCTGCGAAATCGGCCTCCTGGGGCCGGCCCTGGCCTGCGGTTTCCCA
Organism: Gammaproteobacteria bacterium; assembly: GCA_009919975.1. Taxonomy (GTDB): domain Bacteria; phylum Pseudomonadota; class Gammaproteobacteria; order Pseudomonadales; family Azotimanducaceae; genus Salivita. The sequence goes on along the minus strand of RGAU01000168.1, from coordinate 4,717 downwards.
CAAGGTCAGGGAAAGATTGAGGCCAGCTGCTTGCAGGGCCTTAAGGCGCTCAAGGCCTGCCAGCTCGGCGGCGCTTCGTCCGCAGTAGAAAACGTGCAAGGGACGGCGCGGATCGCGTTGCGCGAAGGTTTCCGCCAGCGCCAGGGCCGGCGTCACCCCAATGCCCGCCACAAAGGCCGCCACGGGGCGATGCCCATCTTGGTCCGGCAGGCAGGCCTCGCCGCTCGGCGGACTAAGGCGGAGCAGATCCCCGACCTCGAGCTGACGCCGGGCCCAGCTTGAGAACAGTCCCTGAGGCTCCTGCTTCACCAGCAGGGTCAGGCGCTGCCGATCTTCGGCGCTCGAGGCCAGGGTGTAGGGGCGCTCAATCCAGTCCTCCCCCACCAAGCCCTGTACCACCACATGCTGCCCCGGCTGAAAGGTGGGGAACTCGGCCGCTTCCCCGGGCTCGGCGAACGGTACCAGGGTTAGGGCCACCACATCCTTGGCAGGGTAAGACAACGCCTCGCAACGCACGGGGCGCCACTGATCAGACCCCGCGAGCGCCGCCAGCCGTGGCTTACAGCCCCCGCATACCGCACTGGCTCCGGTGCGCTGAACCAGGGCCTCGAGGGACGTCGCCCCGGCAGCCTGAGCGGCTCGAAGCTGACCTCGCGTGGTTCCCGTACAGGGGCAGAGCACCTCCGCGTCGTCCCCTAGCGCCTCATTCCTTAGAAGCTGGAGCGTCCCCTTGCGCTCAAAAAGCGCCCGCTGCCAGGGGGCAACGGGGGTACCGTCGAGCAGTGCCGAGAGCACCGCCATGCTGTCCACGGACTCATGAAAAAGGGCCGCGGACACCAGCCGATCGCCGGCAAAGCTTAGGGTGGAAACGAGCCCCTCGGCCTCAAAAACGCTCTCCGAATCGGCCACGAGGCCCTGGCCCCGGGCCACCAGCGCCGGGGAGCGCAGGGCTCGGGTCACCACCACCTCCTGGCCGTCGGGCAACTGATAGAGGTGGGTGAGGGCAGGCGCCCCCTCGAGCTCGCCTCCGTAGCGCACTACAAAGCCTCGCTGAGGCGTGGCCGAGGCGCCCTGAAACTCTGCCAGGGTGGCCTCTAAAGCCCCCTCCCCCCCGAAGCGGGCCAGTAAGGCCTCCCGCTCGATGCGCAGGATAGCCACGGGGCTTTCCGCTCGAGCGCTAACCTCCGCCGGCCCCAGGCCCGGCCCCGCGAGGGCGCCAAAGCCTGTGCCCTCCCCCAGGGTCAAAAGGCGCCGCGGGGTTGATCCGGAGGCTTCATAAAGGCCCACCTCGCCGCGCTCGACGAGGTAGAACGCGTCATCCTCGACGCCTGCGGAAAAGATCAGCGCCCCCGCCTCGAAGGTCTGGACCGTTCCTAGGGCAAAAGCTTCCACGCCCAGCGCGTCCCCCAGGGCGCTGAAGGCGCTGAGCACGGCACGGGTTTGTTCCAAACCAAGGGCCGTAAAGGCCGCGGCCACGGACGCAAATTCGGGCAGGGCAAAGAGGGCCTCCGCCGGCAGGGCCAGGAGTGTGACCTCCGTAAGGGCGCGCACGCTCGCATTTCGGCGTCCCCGGCGCCCTTCCCGAAGGGCCTGCTCCCCCACAACGGCCCCGGGCTCCAGGCGCGCCAGAACCCGCTCATCGCCATCCCGGGTTCGGCGAAAGACCTGCAGACTTCCCGTTTGAAGCAGGTAAACGGCTCCGGCCTGATCCCCTTCGGAAAAGAGCAAGGCGCCAGACTTTAAGCTCTGGGCCTCGGCGGCGGTCTGAAGCTGGTCCAGGGAGGCATTACTCAAGGTAGAAAAAACTGCTACGCGGCGAAAAGCATCAGCAACCACGACGGGCTCCTTAACTAGAGCGTTGCAATCCAGGGATCGGGGAGGGTGAAGCCCTGGGCCTTAAGTACGGCGCGGAGCGCCGGGACATCGTCGGTCATGATGCCATCGGCACCCGCCAGCGCCAGCCTCTCCATGGCGGCAAGATCGTTGACCGTCCAATACTGCACCGCTTGCCCTAGGGCCTGCGCCCGCCGGATAAACCCTTGGGCGCTGAGCTCTAAGGGCCCCGCCTGAAGGGGAATCTGGAGCACGGCCACGGGAGCAGGATCGAAAGCCCCTCCGGCGAGACCCAGGGCCGGCAGCAGCATCACCCGCGCAACCTCCCCGGGGGCCCCGGAGGTGAGCACGGCCCCGCCACTGGCCTCACGAAAGGCCGCCAGCGTTTCCCCATGGAATGAACCCACAATCACCCGATCCTCCAGCTTGAAGCGTCGAAGCGCCTCAGCAAGGCCCTTGGCGGCGAGCGCCCCATCGGCCCCAGGGTTCTTCAGCTCAATCACGAATCGCAGGGGCGAGGGCGCGAAATGCTTGAGCACGTCCGCAAGGGTGGGAATGGGCTCGGGCGCATGGCCTTCCCCGGCCGGGCCCTCGAAATGGGCGGCGGCATTCAGCGCCTGGAGCTCGGCCAAGGTCAGGCTACGAACGGGACCCGTGCCATCGGTGGTGCGATCCACCGTTAAATCATGCATAAGGACCAGCTGATCATCGGCGCTGAGTTGCACATCAAATTCGAGGACATCGACCCCGGTCGCAGCGGCTCGAAGCAACGCCGCCAACGTATTGGCCGGGGCATGGCGGAGGCCGCCTCCGTGGGCAACGATGAGGGGGCGTTCCTTGGCGCCCCGGCGCCAAGCGTCCGCCTCAACCGTTTCCGGCGCCCCCAGCCCCTGCAAACCCCAAGCGAGGCCCGCTAGCACCAGCAGCAACAGCCAACGCCGCCGACGGCGTGCTCGAAGTTCGGAGGCCGGTTCTAGGGTCACTGGAAGCTCGCAATAGCGTCCAAGGGCTTTTTATTCAGGGCATAGCGGGGCACGGTTGCCCCTTCCGCGGGGTGCCCCACCACCAGCAGCACAAAGGGCCGCTCGCTACTGGGGCGCTCAAGCACCTGGTTTAGGAACTTCATGGGATTCGGCGTATGGGTGAGCGTTGCCAGGCCGGCGCTATGGAGCGCCTGAATCAAAAAGCCCGTGGCAAGGCCCACGGACTCCTTCACGTAGTAATTCTTCCGGGGGTCCCCGGCTTCATCGGGGCTTTGCGGCTGAGCAAAGACTGCAATGAGCCAGGGCGCGGTTTCGAGGAAGGGCTTATCGGCGTCCGTCCCCAGCTTTTCTAGATCCCGCAGCCAGCGCTCCCCTCCGCGCCCCTCATAAAAGGCGCGCTCCTCAGCCTCTGCGGCTTCCCGGATCTGACGCTTAATGCCAGGGCTGATGATTGGCTCCGCTCGGGGCCGTGCCCGCCGCCAGCAGGCACTGCTCAATAACGGCCCGGGGCACAGGCCGATCCGAGAACGCCCGAAGCGAGCGCCGGGTGGCAAGAGATTGATAGGCCGCCGCAGCGCGAACCAGGAGCGTCTCATCGTCCACCGGCTCATAGCCCGTCAGCGGTACCGCTTCGTAGGCTGAATCCACTGCCTTCTCCTTAACCGCCCTTGATTCCGTGGGCCGCCCCTAGAACAGGGGCGGAACGGCCGGGGCTTCCTCCGGCGCGTAGTAAGGCCGGCTTCCGCTGATCGTCACCCGGCGCAGCACGCGGCGATGGGGGTAGTAGTCGCTGGCCGCGTAGTGCTGCACGGCGCGGTTGTCCCAAAACGCTAATGCCCCTTCGGTCCAGGGGAAGCGGCAGATGTACTCGGGGCGATGGTGCTGCTGAAGCAGCTGCGCCACGAGCGCTCGGGAAACCTCGTCGCCGAGGGGCTCCCCGGTCACCGCATCGGCCAGGGAGTCGTGCCGAAGGAACGCGCTATTAAAGAAGAGCGCCGTCTTCCCCGTTTCCGGGTGGGTGCGCAGCAGCGGATGTAGAACTCCATAGGGAATTTTCTCCTTGAGCTCCGCGACCAGCGCCTCCCCAAAAGCCTGCTCGCCCCGAGCCAGAAAAAGGCGGTAGTCATTGGTACCCACCACCCCCTCGAGCTTCTCTGCGATTTCCTGGGGCAGGCCCAGGTAGGCCGCATGGCTATCGGAGAACAGCGTATCCCCGCCATAGGGGGGGAGCTGCACGCACTGAGCCACGGAGCCCAGGGAAGGACGCTCCATCCAGGTCACGTCCGTGTGCCAGCTGTTTTCCGTTCCCGGAAAGTCCTGATCATGAATGATCTGAGCGATGTAAGGATTTTCCCCAGGATTACTAAAAGGAAAGGCATCAAGATTGCCAAAGCGCTTCGCAAAGGCGACTTGCTCATCTTCCGAGAGATGCTGATCACGGAAGAAGATCACCTTCCGCTCAAGGAGCACCTGGCGCAGGAAGGCATAAAAGGCTTCGTCATCATGGTCACGCAGCGTCACGCCGTGGATGACGGTCCCAATGGTCAGCCCAAGGTGCTCAAAGCGCGCGCCAAACTCGGCGCCCAGGGCCTGGGTGGCATCGGAGAGGGGCTGATTCCCCATGCGGGCATACTCCCGGGCCACGCCCAGGGGCACTCGGTTATGCCGGGGAAAGCGCTCGTCCTCCGTTTTCGGATAGATGCCCGCCGCTCTTGCGGCCCCCCGAGCAGAGGTCATGCGAGCAGCAAGGTCGATTGCCTTTTCGTTATAGGCGGCCTGGGCCGCATCGGATAGTGCGCCGGTGGTCATGAAAGTCTCCCCCACTTTGCCGGCCCCGTACGATGCGGGGCGCGATCGATTTTGTTCCAAGAGAGTAGCAGGTCAGCGCCCCCGGGGGCGCT
>RGAU01000167.1 GCA_009919975.1 Gammaproteobacteria bacterium | reverse complement strand
TACCATGGTCCACGTGACCAATCGTTCCCACGTTTACGTGCGGCTTAGTGCGCTCAAATTTCGCCTTGGACATGGAGAGCGTCTCCTGTGATTTCTTTGACCGGCCACGGCTGTCGGGCCTTAACCATAAAAATAGTGGGCACGCCCCATGCGTACCCACACCCTACACCGCCGACCCGAGGGCCTACGGTGCCGAGACCGCCGACGCCCCTTGGGCGATCGACACGGTCAACTGGTGCTCACAGGCGGATTTGAACCGCCGACCTCTCCCTTACCAAGGGAGTGCTCTACCGACTGAGCTATGTGAGCAAAACCTTTTCCAAATCATGCATTTGGAGCGGGTAGCGGGAATCGAACCCGCATCATCAGCTTGGAAGGCTGAGGTTCTACCATTGAACTATACCCGCTTAGCGTGGTGCTTCATTTCTCGCGCTACGGGCTTTCCGTCTCACTCTTAATATGGTGGAGGGGGAAGGATTCGAACCTTCGAAGGCTGAGCCGCCAGATTTACAGTCTGGTCCCTTTGACCGCTTGGGTACCCCTCCAGAAAGGGCGCCAGATTCTGCCGAGAATGGGGCACCCTGTCAATGCGCGGAGAGCATTTCTGCAAAGGAATTCTCATTACAAGTGAGCTGCTCTACCCCTGAGCTAAGGCGGCGAGGAGGGGGAGTGTAGGGAGTCCGGGGAGTGGCCGCAATGGATCTCTCCCAGCGCAAGAAGCCCCTCCAGCACCAGCGCCGGTTCCAGCTTGAGCGTGTGGCGCGGTAGGCGATGCCTCAGCCCCAGCAGCAGCGCTTCTCCGTCGCCGCCGGTAAGGACAATCGTTGGCGGCCGCCCCCACCGCATCGCGCCCTGCTGAGCCACCTCGGCAATGAACGCCATAGCCTGCAGGAGTAACCCCTGCGCCACCGCAGCAGCGGTATGGCGCGGTGGCGCCTGGGAGGCGTCCCAGCACCAGCCTCCTTCTCCCCGAACGCCATCCGTTCCTTGAAAGAGCGCCCGCTGAGCAAGGGTGAGCCCAGGCACAATCCAGCCCCCTTCGTGCCGGCCCTCGGGGCTGAGGCAATCGACGGTCAGCGCACTGCCTGCATCGACAGCGACGGCGGGAAGAAAGCCCCGGGCCCGCAGGGCCACCAGAGCTAGCCAGCGATCCACCCCCAGGCGTGCGGGCTCTTGATAGCCAGGGGCTAAACCAGGGAAGGGATGGGCGCTGGCAGCCCGGTAGGTCAAGGTCCAGCCCAAGGCTTCGATCGCGCTCAGGAGCTCCGATTCCCGATCCGGGCGGAGGACCGACGAAAGAAAGAGCACACCGGGGCCCTCGGGCAAAGTTGATGCACCTTCGAGACTCAGGGCGCCCTCCCGCCGCAGGGCCGACCCTTCCCAAAGCTGCCACTTGACCCGCGAGTTTCCCGCGTCGATGAGTAATTGACGCTCAGACATAGCGCGCCTGTCCGCCTTCTAGGCGACGGAGAGAGACCTCCCCGTGCCCCAGCACCTTCAAGCCCGACGACGTTTCGAGCACCAACAGCCCCTCCTCATTGATGCCTCGGTAGAGCCCCTGAATCCGATCATTCCCCATTTCCGCCTGCACGAAGGCGTCCTGGTAAGCGTCCAGCGCCTGATAGCGCTGGCGTAGGGCAGGGACGAGGCCCTCCCGAAGGAAAGCCCGAAGCTCCGCGAGCAGCGCCGGAAAGAGCGCCTCGAGCATGGCCTCCCGGGACACCCGAAGCCCCAAGGCGCGCAGCCCCAGGGCCTGATCCGCAGCCGCGGGCAAAGGCATCACGTTGAGCCCCAGGCCGAGAATGAGCCAGCGGGCCGAGCCCTGCTGCTGCAGCTCAAGCAGAATGCCGCCAACCTTGCCCTGGGAATGAACAATATCGTTGGGCCACTTAAGGGCGAGGCCCGGCGCTCCAAGGCGCTGAAGGGTTTCCACGATCGCCACGCCCACGGCCAGGGAGGCGCCCGCCAGAACGGCATCGGGAGCGAGGGGCCAGGCCAGGGATAGGTAAAGGCCGGAGCCAAGGGGGGAACGCCAGTGCCGACCTCGCCGACCTCGCCCCGCCGCCTGCCCTTCCGCAAGCACCAGCTGGGGCGCGCCACACCGGCGCGCCTGTGCCCAAGCCACATCATTGGTGGATCCCAGAAGGCGTGCGTAATGGATTTCAAGGCGAGGTGCAGCCTGCCGAGCCTGCAGCCTTAGGCGTTCAAGGGACAGCCATCGCGGGGCCCGGGGCCAGCCCCAACAGTCGTCCAGCGCGCGATAGCGCAGCCCAAGGGCTTGAAGCGCCTCCCGATGCTCCTGAAGCGCCCCGGCGCGTAGGCTCAAGCGGGCCTCCAGGGCCGCGGCACTCGCGGCGCCCGACTCGGCGAGATGCTCAGCGATGGCTATCAGCTGCTCCGGAGCCATGGCGGCTCACTCCTTACCCCTGGGGGGCGCGATCATAGCAGCCCCGGCGCTTCGCTCGGGTTATACTTGGCGTTTATCAGCGACCATGAAGCGCCCCATGACACGGCCCTTCCCCACGGCAAAAATCGGCTTCCTCGGCGGCGGCCAGCTGGTCCGCATGACCCTACCCGCGGCGGCGCGGCTTGGCTGCGAAATTCACGTCCTGGACCCGGACCCGCAGTGCCCCGCCAGTGCCCTGGCCCATCGCTTTAGCTGCGGCGCGCTAGATGATCCCGCTGCGCTCCGAGCCCTGGTGGAAGCCAACGACGTCACCACCTACGAAATAGAAGCCGTGGATACCACCACGCTTCTGACCCTTGAGGCGGAGGGGCACTGCATTTTGCCGTCACCGCGCACCGTGGCAACGATTCAGGACAAGCTGAAACAGAAAGAAGCCTTCGCCGAGGCAGGCCTGGCCACGGCGCCCTTTGTCCCCTGCGATGAGCCAAGCGTCGACGCCCTCCTGGCCTTCGGAGCGCCGTTGGTACAGAAGGCTCGCCGCGGCGGCCCACGTCGATTTCTCCCACGAGCTCGCGGTCATGGTCGCCCGCACCCCGCGAGGGGAAACGGTGTGCTATCCCGTGGTGGAAATGGTCTTTGACCCGGCGGCAAACCTGCTGGATACGCTCCTTGCGCCGGCGCGTATTCCCGCGGCCACCGCCGAAGCCGCACAGGCCCTGGCCCTCTCGGCCGTGGAAGCTCTAGGCGGGGTCGGGCTCTTTGGGGTTGAGCTATTCCTTACCCGGGATGGATCACTCCTCTTGAATGAAGTCGCCCCGCGAAGCCACAACTCCGGCCACTGGACCGCGGAAGCTTGCCTCACGAGCCAGTTTGAGCAGCACCTGCGTGCCATTCTCGATCTGCCCCTGGGAAGTCCAGAACAGCTTAAGCCTGCTGCGATGCTCAATCTGGTCGCCGGGGCGCAGGCAAGGGGCCCGGCCACGATTACGGGGCTCGAGGCGGCCCTTGCCGTTCCGGGCTGCACCGTGCATCTCTACGGAAAGGCTGAGGCACGCCCCTTCCGGAAAATGGGCCATGCTACGGTCCTCGCCTCGTCCCCCGCAGCGGCCCTGGAGGCAGCGCAAAACCTTCGGAACGCCCTACGCTTTGGAGAGCCTGAATGAGCACGTCCCCTGCAGTGGGCATCATCATGGGCAGCGATTCGGACCTGCCCGTCATGGAAAAGGCGGGCGCACAGCTCGCGGCCCTCGCTATCCCCTTCGAGATGACCGTGGTTTCTGCCCACCGCACGCCCGATCGCATGATGACCTATGCCCGGGAGGCTAAGGCGCGGGGGCTCAAGGTGCTCATCGCCGGGGCCGGGGGCGCCGCCCACTTACCCGGCATGGTGGCTTCCATGACGACGCTTCCGGTGATTGGCGTCCCCGTGAACATCACGGCCCTTGCCGGCCAGGATGCGCTCCTCAGCATTGTGCAAATGCCTGCAGGCATTCCCGTGGCCACCGTCGCCATTGATAACGCGACCAATGGGGCCCTGCTCGCTGCCCGCATATTAGCCATCGGAGATAGCGCGCTCTCCGCGCGCCTCGAAGCGCATCAAGCAGCAATGGTAGCGGCGGTGGAAGGCAAGATCGCTGCGGTGGAAGCCCGCAGTGCTGAACTCCAGGATGCGCCTTAATGCTGGTGCCCGTGATTCTCTCCGGGGGCTCGGGCTCACGCCTCTGGCCCCTTTCCCGGGAAGAAGCCCCCAAACAGTTTCTGCCCCTTTTGGAACAACAAAGTCTGTTGCAGCGCACCGCCCTCCGGGCCAGCGCGGCTGGCGCTAACGCGCCCCTCATTGTTTGCAACCAGGCGCACCGCTTCCTCGTGGCCCAACAGTTTGCAGAGCTGGGTACGACGCCCCGAGGCATCGTGCTTGAGCCCGTCGCCCGCAATACGGCGCCGGCGATTGCCGCGGCGGCCTGCCTCTTAGAAGCGTCCGAGGGCCCCGACGCCCGCATGCTCGTTCTTGCCGCCGACCACGCTATTCCCAACGAAGGCGCCTTTGCCGAAGCCGTTGCCCAAGCGGACCGCCTCGCTCAGGAAGGGGAAATCGTCACCTTTGGCATTGTGCCGACCCACGCGGAGACCGGCTACGGATACCTGAAAGCCGGGGCCCTCCAGGGTGGCGGCCGCATCGTCGAGGCCTTCATAGAGAAACCCAATCAGGACCGCGCTGACGCCTTCGGAATGTTTCTGTTCCCCGTGGGCGTACTCCTTGAGGCCCTTGAGCGCCATGCCCCCGCCGCCCTTAGGGCCGCCCGTCAGGCCGTTTCTGGTGCAACGCAAGATCTAGACTTCCTTCGCCTAGAGGAAGCGGCCTTCGCGGAGGCCCCCTCCGAGTCCATCGACTACGCCGTCATGGAGAAGCTCGATCGAGCCGTCATGGTGCCTCTCGACGCCGGCTGGAGCGACGTCGGCGCTTGGGATGCGCTCTGGAGCCTCGGCGAAAAGGACGATGCCGGCAATGTTGCCCAAGGCGACGTACTCGCCGTGGGCACCCACAACAGCTACCTCCGCAGCGGTGGGCGGCTACTGGCAACCGTCGGTGTTTCCGATCTGTTAGTGGTGGATACGGAGGATGCCACGCTCGTTGCCCACCGTTACGCCGCCCAGGGGGTGAAGACCTTGGTGGAAAGGCTGAAAAAAGCCGGGCGACGGGAATTAGTTGCGCACCCGACGCGCCGGGCGCCCTGGGGCTCGGCGCGCCGCCTGGCGGAGGGGGAGGCCTTCGAGGCCCATCTTCTAACCCTACCGCCGGGCCGGGCCATGGCCAGCCAGCGTCACCAGCGCCGATCTGAGCACTGGATCGTGCTCGAAGGGTCGGCGGAAGTGACGCGAAACGGCGAAACGCATCGTCTCGGCCCCCACGAAGCCATCAGCATCGCCGCTGGGGATCAACATCGCCTGGCGAACACCGGACCTACCGTCCTCAAGGTACTCGAGGTCGCGTCGGGCACCATCGATCCCGACGATATCGAGCGCCAGCCCTAGCCGTCAGCGCCTGCTGCCCTTGCTGAACAAAATAAAGGTACAAAGAAAAAGGGGGCTAGCCTTATGGCTAGCCCCCTTTCGTTTAAAGCCTGACGACGACCTACTCTCACACGGGGAAACCCCGCACTACCATCGGCGC
>RGAU01000166.1 GCA_009919975.1 Gammaproteobacteria bacterium | reverse complement strand
CCTTTGCACTACGGCTTTGTGGTGGCGCTGCTGAACGACCTGTTCGGGATTCAGGTGCGTGGCGGCTGCTCCTGCGCCGGGCCCTATGCCCATCATCTGCTGGGGATTTCCGAGGCGGACAGCCAGCGCTTTGATGAGGCGATTGCGTCGGGCCACGCGGTGCTGCGCCCGGGCTGGGTGCGCATGAACTTTAACTACTTCCTTGATGAGGAAAGCCTTGCCTATCTTCTCGACGCGGTCACCTTCGTGGCGAAGAAGGGCTACCGCTTCCTGCCCTTTTATCGCTACTGCCCCGCGGAGGGGCGATGGATTCATCGCGACGATACGGGGGCGGGGCTGATGGCCTTGGCCAGCGCTTTTGAGGGTGCGCCCCTTTCCCCCCCGCGTTGTGACGCGCCCTTGGCCACCTTCCTCGCCGCGGCGGAGGCCGCCACGCCCCCGTGCCCCGAGCGCCCCGGGGCGGTGCCCACCCGTTTGCCCGAGGTGCCGGAAGGTCTAGCGCCTCTGCAGTGGTTTTACCTGCCCCCAGCGGCCTAGGGGACGAGGGGCTTAAACCCTGCTAGCGTGACCCCTGGGAATGATCGGGAGGACGCGCACCATGCCTAAGCTGAAGGAGTTTGCGGCGGGGACGGAGGGGGCAAGGCTTGCCGCCGTGCTGGCGGAGGACGGGGCCTTGATTCTGCGGGACGTGCTGTCCCAGGAAAAGCAGGCCGAGTTTCTCCGCGAAATGGAGCCCTTTCTAGAGGCCACGCGCCTCGGCGCTGACAGCTTTACGGGCTTCCAAACCACCCGCACCGGCGCCCTCGCGGCGCGCTCCGCCGTCGCTCGGGAGATGATCCTCGATCCAACGGTGCTAGGCGCGACGGAAGCCTTTCTAGCCCCCTACTGCGAGCGCTTTCATCTTCATCTGACTCAGGTGATCCGCTTGAAGGGCGGGCAGCCCGCGCAGGTCCTGCATCGCGATCGCTGGGCCTGGGGCAAGGTGCTCCAGGGCGTCGAGCCCCAGTGCAACACCATCTGGGCCCTCACCGATTTCACGGAAGAGAACGGCGCGACCATCGTGGCGCCGGGAAGCGTGGCCTGGCCCGATGACGCCCAGGCGCAACCGGAGCAGCTCTGCCAGGCGGTGATGCCCGCGGGCAGCGTCCTTTTGTATTCAGGATCGGTTTTTCACGGTGGCGGGGAGAATCGCAGCGAGGGAGATCGCATCGGCGTCAACCTCACCTATTCCCTGGGATGGCTTCGGCAGGAAGAGAACCAGTACCTCGCGTGTCCGCCGGAGCTGGCGAAGCGCTTTGATCCCGCGCTGACGAAACTTCTGGGATACCAGGTGGGCAGCTATGCCCTGGGCTACTACACGCCGCCCCTGCCCCCGGGCGCGGGGCCAGAGTGCGTGGGGCCGGAGTTTGCCCTGGGGATAGAACGGGACCATGAGGGCTTCGGGGAAGAAGCCCTCCGGGCCGCGCTCAACAAGGCCTAGGCGCCGTAGCGTTTCACCAGCTGGCGCCCGAGGGCCATCATGTGGACCTCGTCGGGGCCGTCGGCCTGTCGGCACCAGCGGGCGTAGTTGAAGGCCTCGGCCATGGGGTAATCCGCCGTGAGGCCCCCGGCGCCGTGGATCTGCATGCAGCGATCGATGATCGCTTGGGTCACCCGGGGGACGGAAATTTTCGTCGCCGCGATCAGATCCCGGGCGTCCTTTGCTCCCACCGCATCCATGGTGGCGGCGGTCTTCAGGGTCAGCAAGCGCAGACTTTCCAACTCAGAGAACGAGAGAGCGAGGTTCTCCAGCACGGACTGATGCTCGGATAGCTTGCGCCCAAAGGTGCTGCGCCGCTCGGCCCGTTGGCAGGCAAGCTCCAGGGCCCGTTGCGCCGATCCGATAAGTCGCATGCAGTGGTGGATGCGTCCGGGCCCTAGCCGGCCCTGGGCGATTTCGAAACCCCGACCCTCTCCTAGAAGGAGGTTCTCCGCGGGCACGCGCACATCTTCGAAGTGCACCTCGGCGTGGCCCAGGGGAGCGTCGTCGTAGCCAAGGGTGCTGAGGGGCCGAACGATGCGGACCCCCGGGGTGTGCTTGGGAACGAGAATCTGGCTGTGGCGCTGATGGCGATTTTCATGGACGGGGTCCGAGACGCCCATGACGATAAAAATCTTCGTCCGCTCGTAGGGCGCATTGGTGATGAACCACTTTTTGCCGTTAATGCGGTAGTGATCGCCATCCCGTTCGATGCGTGTTTCGATATTCGTGGCGTCGCTTGAAGCCACGTCTGGCTCGGTCATGCAGTAGGAGGAGCGCATCTCCCCGGCAAGGAGCGGCTTAAGCCAGGCGTCCTGCTGAGCCGGGGTTCCATACTTGAGAAACACCTCCATGTTCCCCGTGTCCGGCGCATTGCAGTTAAAGGCCTCCGGCGCCCATAGCACTCGGCCCATTTCCTCAGCGAGTGGCGCATAGTCGAGGTTTGACAGCCCTCCAAACTCCGTAGGCATCCATAGATTCCAGAGCCCGGCAGCCTGGGCTTTCTCCTTCAAGAGATCCATGGTTTTCAGGGGGGCAAAGCGGTTCTCCGCCGCGGCGAGCTCCTCGTGATAGGCCGCTTCCCGGGGATAGACCTCGGCCTTCATAAAGGCCCGGAGGCGCTCGAGAAGCTGCTCGGCGTCGGGGGATAGGGCTAGATTCATTTCACAGTCCTTAGCTTTGGCGTTAAGCGTTTTGCGATTGCCATTGTTCAAGACCCCGGCGCAGGAAGCGCGCGAGGGTGTCCGGATCTTGCGCGCCGGGGATACCGAAGCCCGTGGGGAGGACGGTGCAGGGGACGCCGGTGATGCCGTTGTCCCGGGACCAGCGCACCTCGTGCTGCACTTCCCGGGTGCCTTCCCCGGTCGGGAGCCAGGCTGCGGCAGCTGCTCCGTCGAGGCCCGCCTCGGTCACGGCGTTTGTGAGCACGGCCTCATCGCCCAGATCTTCCCCTTCCGTGAAGTAGCGCCGAAAGAGCGCTTCCAGAAGGCGGTCCTGGGCGGCGGCGCCCCCCTGCACGTGTGCCCAGCGCAGCAGGCGATGGGCCGAAAGGGTGTTGGGCATGCGCCGTGCACGCTCGAAATTAAGGGCAAGACCCACGGCCTCGCCTTCGGCCTTAAGGCGTTCCACCACGGCGCTGCGACCTGAACCGCCGCTGCTCCCAAAGCGTAGGGTCATGAACTCGGCTCGATCCATGCCGTCGGCGGGCAGCTCAGGATAAAGCTGATAGGCCCGCCAGGTGACGGTAATGTCCTCGAGGCCGGGCTGGGCCAGGGCTTGCTCGAGCTTACGCTTGCCAATCCAGCACCAGGGGCAGATGGCATCGGAAAAGACGTCGATATTCATGGCGGTTCCTCCCGCGCCGAACCATAGCACCGGCGGCGAGGCTGGGCGATCATGGCGCTAGCAGCTTTTCGACGGGGAGGGGGGATGAAGCAGACGACCTGGGCGGCATGGGTCAGCGAACTTCGGGCGGGGGATCGGATCTTTGTCCCGGGGGGACCGGGAGAGCCCACGGGGCTGCCCGGGGCGCTGGCCGCGGGGACTGCCGCGGCCGCCTCCTTTGTCCAGTTTCCCCTGCCGGGGATGAACCGCTTTGACTACAGCTTGGCGGGCCCCGGGGCACGGCAAGAAACTTTCTTCCTCACCCCAGCGCTCCGCGAGGGCTTTCAGGCGGGGCGCGTGGCCTTCCATCCCTTGCATATGCGCCGCACCTTTGACGCGCTGGCGAAGGGGCCCGCCTTTGACTGGGTGGTGCTCATGGCGCGGCGCGACGAGGAGGGTCAGTGGCGCCACGGTCTGAATGTCGATTTCCTCCCGGCCGTATTGCCCCAGGCCCGGGCCGTGTTGGTGCAGGAGAACCCTGGCCTGCCCCTTCTACCTGGGGCACCGCGCCTCGATCCCGCTCAGATCACGGCCGTGATCGTCGACGATACGGCCCTTCCGGAACTCGCTGTCCCGGCCCTCGATGTGGCTTCCGAAGCCATCGGGTCCTTGGTCGCGGCTCGGGTGCCGGACGGTGCGTGCCTGCAGACGGGGATTGGGCAGATCCCCGCGGCCGTGCTCCACGCCCTTCGGGGTCATCGTGACTTGGGTTTTCACGGTGGTCTGGTCGATGCGGGGGTGCTCGCTCTGATCGAGGCTGGGGTGCTCACCGGGGCCCGGAAGCGCCGGGACCGGGGGGTGCACGTCACGGCCATGGCCCTGGGAGACCGGACCTTCTACAACGCGCTTGAGGGGGTTCCCGAGCTCCGCTTCTGCGGCGCCCATATCACCCATGAAAGCACCATCATTGCCGGGCTTGATCATTTCGTCTCGATCAATTCGGCGGTGGAGGTGGACCTTTTTGGGCAGGTGAACGCCGAAACCGTTGGCGGGCGGCAAATCTCCGGGCCCGGGGGCGCTGTGGATTTTATGCGGGCGGCCGCCGGGGCGCCCGAAGGCCAGTCCATTGTGGCCCTCACGGCCACGGCCAAGGGGGGGGCGCTGTCGCGTATCGTGCCGACCCTGGCTGCGGGCACGCCGGCCACCGGGCTGCGCACGGACAGCGACGTGATCGTGACCGAATTCGGCGTGGCGGAGCTGAAGGGGAAGAGCCTCGAGGCCCGGGCCGAGGCACTGATTGCCGTGGCCGCACCGGAGCACCGAGAGGACCTGACGGCGGCCTGGGCGTCCCTTCGCGCGAGAATCCGGGTGCGTAGCTCAGTTGGTTAGAGCACCGTCTTCACACGGCGGGGGTCGCTGGTTCGAATCCAGCCGTACCCACCAATTCCCTTCCCGGGGTTCTCTTACGCGGCGATCCCGGCGATAAGAAGAGGGCCCCATGGCGCATTCCCTTCCCCACGCTGAACTTTCCATGGAAAGCATCGAAGAGGATTTTGCCTTCTTCGATAGCTGGGAAGACCGCTATGGCTACGTGATCGACCTAGGCCGAGGTCTGCCGCCCTTTCCCGAAGAATTTCGCGATGATGCACACCAGGTGCGAGGCTGCCAAAGCCAGGTGTGGATGGTCACGGATTTGGAAGACGGTTTCTTTCGCCTCGCCGTGGACTCGGACGCCCTCATCGTTAAGGGCCTCGGCGCCCTGGTGATGGCAGCCCTTGATGGGCTGCCCCCGGGGGAAGCGGCGGCGGTCGATGTCTTTGATCTTTTCGAGCGCCTCGGCCTTTTGAAGCACCTTTCCCCGACCCGGGGCAATGGCCTGCGGGCCATGGTGGAGCGGGCGCAACGCAGCGCTGCCGCCCTTTAGGTTCTTCCCCTTCCCCAGTCCCCTGGTAAGCTCCGAGATCGTCAATGCTTGGGGAGAGGACCCTTCATGGATAGCGCAGCCCTTCGGGAAAAGTATCGGCAGGAACGGGATAAGCGCCTTCGGGCCGATGGTAATCAGCAGTATCGACGGCTCGCGGGCAGCGCCCTTGCGGACTACCTCACCGATCCCTACACCCCAAAGGAGGAGCGGGCCCCGAAGACCGATCATGTCACCTTCGCCTTTATCGGCGGGGGCTTTGCGGGTCTTGTGACCGGGGCCCGGCTGAAGGAAGCGGGCATCACGGACGTGCGTATCCTCGAGAAGGGCGGCGACTTTGGCGGTACCTGGTACTGGAATCGCTACCCCGG
>RGAU01000165.1 GCA_009919975.1 Gammaproteobacteria bacterium | reverse complement strand
CCGCCCATGCCCACCCCTCCGGCCACCACTAGCACGCGACCAAAAATACCCTTATGCGCGGCGGCGGGCCGAGGCAGCGCTCCCGCGGGCCGGGGGCCCAGGAGGGTCACCGTGCCCTCCGGGGCCTCGGCGGGAGGCAAGCAAGCTAGGTCGGCATGGGTCAGCGTTCCCACCCAATTCCGCGCTTCCCCGGTAAAAGCTCCGCGCTTGGGAAGCAGCAGGCTTTGGGTCACCGTCGCCCGCAGCACTGCGCCCGGAGCCGCGCCAGTGTCGGCGTCCAAGCCGCTGGGGAGGTCAAGCGCCAGCACCGGCGTACCCTGCGCATTCACCCGTTCAAAGCAGTGCGCTAGGACCCCCCGCACGGGGCGCGCA
This sequence comes from Gammaproteobacteria bacterium, assembly GCA_009919975.1. GTDB lineage: Bacteria > Pseudomonadota > Gammaproteobacteria > Pseudomonadales > Azotimanducaceae > Salivita. The sequence goes on along the minus strand of RGAU01000165.1, from coordinate 5,327 downwards.
GGGCCCGTACCCAGGAGGCCATCGACCACCAGGTCGAAGGCCACGGGATCAAACTGATCAAAGGGGGCAAAGGCGACGCCGGCGCCCTCCGCAAAGTCCTGGGCACGTTGCGCGTCCGCGGTCTTGGGAGGCGAAAGATAGAAGAGGGTGCAGGCGAGGCCCCGCCCCTGGGCTAGGCCTGCCAACACGGCCCCATCCCCACCGTTATGGCCAGGCCCCGCCAGGATCGCCACCCGTCGCGCTTCGGGCCAGGATCTTTGCAGCGTGGTTAGCGCTGCCTGGGCGGCCCGGCGCATGAGCCGGAGCCCAGGCACGCCCTCGGCTTGGAGCGCACGATCGTGCGCCTGGGCGGCGGCGGCCGTATAGGCCAGGGCATCGCTCATGCCCGGAACGGGGGCGCAGGTCATGGGGGCTTTCTCCACCTAGCAGGGCCGGGGCAGTATAGGGCCTCCCCCCGTCCCCTGCAGGTATCCCATGAGCGATGGAGCACCCCCCGCCAGCCCTCCGGCGCTCAACACTCTGCGTCGACGCCTGGACGGCTGGGCCCGGGAGCTCGGCTTTGAGGCCCTGGGCGTCACAGACGTGGATGCCGGGCCCCACCGGGAATACCTCGCCGAGTGGCTGGCCCAGGGCCACCATGGCTCCATGCTCTGGATGGAGCGCCATGAAGCCCTTCGGAGCGACCCCTCGGGGCTCTTACCCGGGGCCCTTAGAGTCATCAGCGTTCGCATGAACTACCGACCCCGGGACGACGATCCGGAGGCCGTGCTCGCCGATCCCCGAAAAGCCTATATCGCCCGCTATGCCCTGGGTCGGGACTACCACAAGGTGCTAAGGCCCCGCCTCGCTCGCCTGGCGGAGCGCATTGAGCGGGAAGCCGGGGGGCAACACCGGGCCCTAACGGACTCTGCGCCCCTCCTCGAGAAGGCCTATGGGGAGAAGGCCGGCCTAGGCTGGATCGGCAAGAACACGCTGCTTCTGAACCGGGAGGCGGGCTCCTGGTTTTTGCTCGGGGAGATTTTGAGCACCCTTCCCCTGCCCACCGACGATCCCAGCACCGGCGACCCCTGCGGGACCTGCAGCCGCTGCCTGAGCGCTTGCCCCACGGACGCCTTCCGCGGACCTAGGCAGCTCGACGCCCGGCGCTGCCTCGCCTACCAAACCATCGAAAACAAGGGCCCCATTCCCGAAGCCCTCCGCCGTCCCCTGGGGAATCGCATCTTTGGCTGCGACGACTGCCAGTTGGTCTGCCCCTTCACCAAGTTCTCAAGGCCCACGGAGGAAGGGGACTTCGCCCCGCGCCACGACTTCGATCGCAGCGAACTCCTGGAGCTTTTCCGCTGGGATGAAGCCACCTGGTCGGCGCGCACCGCCGGCAGCCCGCTGCGCCGCCCGGGCTTTGAGGGCTGGCAACGTAATCTGGCCGTGGGCCTAGGGAATGCGCCTTTCGATCCTGCGATCGTCGCCGCGCTCAGAGAACGCATGGCGACCGCAAGCCCCATGGTGCGCGAGCACCTGACCTGGGCCCTGGCGGAGCAGGCCGCTAAGGCGCCTTGAAGATCGTCCGCCGGTAGTGGGCCAGTTCGGCGATGGAGTCGCGGATATCATCCAGGGCCAGATGCCGCCCCTGTTTCTGCACCCCAGCATAGGCCTCGGGATACCAGCGCGCGGCGAGGCCCTTCACCGTGCTGACGTCAATCAGGCGATAATGGAAGAAGGCCTCGAGGGTCGGCATGTGCCGGCGAAGGAATCGACGATCTTGATGAATGGAATTACCACAGAGCGGCGCCTGCCCCGGCTCCGCAAAGCCCTGGAGGAAGGCCAGCGTTTCCGCCTCGGCCTGCGCCGTGGACACGGTGCTCACGCGCACCCGGTCCACCAGCCCCGAGCCCCCATGGTGGGTCCAGTTCCAGTCATCCATTTTGTCCAGCTCGGCTTCACCGTGATGAATGGCAAAAACCGGACCCTCGGCCAGAACCTGAAGCTCGCTGTCCGTGACCAAGGTGGCGATCTCGATAATGACGTTTTCCTCGGGATCGAGGCCGGTCATTTCCAAATCCATCCAGATCATGGGGGGGTGCTCGGCCATGGGAAGCTCCTTTCGCGGCAAGCGGCCGCAACGCTGAACAGCAGTCTAGCAAAGGCCATAAGAGGACCGCGCCCATGACCCGGGCCGTCGTGCTGTCTCACCTTGGCCATGAACTGCTCGTGGCGCCAGAGCCGTCCCTAGCGCCGACCCGCTGCGCGCTCCGCAGCGCCCTGCCTCCCCTCGTGGCCGGGGACGAGGTCCGCCTCGCGGAGGACGGGGGCGCGGTGCTCGCCGTGGAGGCTCTGCCCCGGCAAACGCTGCTGGAGCGGCAAACGGCCCGGGGGCCGCGACCCATCTGCGCCAACCTCGACACCCTGCTCATTACCTTTGCCAGCGCCCCAGCGCCCCATGGCGATCTTTTGGATCCGCTCCTGGCCGCCGCCTTCGACGCTGGCCTCGAGCCCTGGCTCCTGCACAACAAATGCGACCAGGCGAGCCCCGAGGCGGAAGCGCTGCACGAAGAATTTACGGCCCTGGGCTTTCCCGTTTTCCGCCTAAGCGCCAAGGCCGGGGAGGGCGTCGAGGCCTTGCGCACCGCGCTTCAGGGTCGCCGGGCGGCCTTTGCCGGGCAGTCGGGGGTTGGGAAATCGTCCCTTTTAAACGCCCTCATGCCCGAAGCCGCCGCCAAGGTTGGCAGCCTATCGGAACGGCTGAACCGGGGCCTTGGCCGGGGCCGGCACACCACCAGCGTGGTGCGCCTCTATCCCCTCGGGGCCTCCCTCACGGAGGGCACCCTCATCGACGCCCCGGGGCTCCGGCGCTTCGTTCCCCTGCCAGTGAGTACCTGGGCCCTGGCCAAAACCTTCCCTGACGTGGCCGCCGCCGCCCACTGCCGCTTTCGCGATTGCGCCCACAACCAGGAGCCCGGCTGCGGGGTGCAGGCCGCCCTTGCCGATGGCACCCTGAGCGCTGAGCGTCTGGCGCGCTATCGCCAATGCCAAGCCGGCCCGGAGGCCCCATGAATCTTGATCGGTGCCTCTCCCTAGAAGCCTTCGACGCCCTGGCCACCGAGATGCCCGGGCTTTGTCTCCTAGATGTCGGTGCTCCGCAGCGCTTTGCCCAGGCCCACCTGCCCGGCGCTCGGCTGCTGAACCCCATGGATCTACTCCTGGGCTTCGGACCCGCGCCGGGGAACCCCAAGGATCCGGAGAGCCTGCGCCAAACCCTGGTCGGGGCCCTCGGCCCAGAGGCCTGGGCAGGCACGGCGCCAGTGGTGCTCTACGACGACGAAGGGGGCGCCTGGGCCGGGCGCGCGGTGTGGACCCTAGAGCTTTTCGGCATCGACGCCTGGGCCGTTCTTGATGGAGGCCTCATCGCCTGGGCCGAGGCCGGCCGACCCCTAGAACACGGCCCGCCGCCGAAGCCCCTCACCGTGGCCGAGGCGCCCCCCCTAAGCGCCTTCCCGAACCCCGAGCCCTGGGCCACCCGGGAGAGCGTGGAAGCCGCTCTGGCGGCGGGCACGCACTGCCTTTGGGACGCCCGAAGCCCCCCAGAATATGCGGGATTTCAGCGCACAGCCGCGCGCAATGGCCACATTCCCGGCGCGGTGAACGTCCCCATCACGGCGCTCCTGGACCCCCAGGGCAGCGCACGGCTCCGGGCCGATTTGGCGGGCTTTCTCAGGGAAGCGGGCATCGACGGCACCCGCCCCATCATTACCCATTGCCACAGCCATCACCGCTCGGGCTTAAGCTATCTTGCGGGCCGCCTCCTCGGCTGGCCCATCCGCGCCTACGCCGGAAGCTGGGGCGAGTGGGGCAACCACCCGACCACGCCCATTATGGAAGGACCGCTCCCCCATGGTTGATCTTGCCCGCGCCCAGCGCTTTCTCTGGTTCCAGCATCGCCTGCCAAAGGCGCTGCTCACGCGCCTCGCCGGAGCCTTCGCGCGCTGGGAGGGGGGCTGGCTCACGACCCTAGCCATTCGGGCCTTCATCACCGTATTCAAGGTGGACCTCAGCGAAGCGGTGGAGACCCGCCCCGAGGCCTTTCTCCGCTTCAACGCCTTTTTTACGCGGGATTTAAAACCCGGGGCCCGAAGCTGGCCCGAAAATCCGGCCGAACTCGCGAGCCCCTGCGACGGGGCCCTCTCCGCCCAAGGGCCCATCCGCGCCGGCCAGCTATTCCAGGCCAAGGGCATCGACTACTCCGCAGCGGCCCTCCTGGCCGGCGACGCTATGGCCTACAACGACGGGGCCTTCGCGACGATCTACCTCGCCCCCCGGGATTACCACCAGATCCACATGCCCCACGCGGGCACGCTCACGGACCTGCGCTACGTGCCCGGGGATCTGTTCTCCGTCAATCCCGCCACCGCCGCCACGCGCCCGGGGCTCTTTGCCCGCAACGAGCGCGTGATACTGGAGTTTGAAACCCCCGGGGGGCCCTTTGCCCTCGTGCTCGTAGGCGCGCTTATCGTGGGGGCCATGCGCACCCGCTGGACCGGACGGGTCACGGCCGAAAGCGCCGCGGCCTGGCGCCAAGGGGAGCGCGCCGAGGTGGCCCGAGGGGAAGCGCTCGGGGCCTTTGAGCTAGGCTCAACGGTCATCGTGCTGCTCTCAGAACGCCTTCGCAGCACCCTCGGGAAGGACTGGCAGCCCCGGGACCCGGGGGCGCCCCTGCGCCTAGGAGACGCGCTGCTAGCGCGCTAACGCCGAAGCCAACTAAAGGGCATGACCTCATCGAGGCTTGCGGCCCCGGTCATCAGCATGAGGACGCGATCTACCCCCAGGGCCACCCCGGCGCAGGGGGGCAGCCCCGCTTCCAGGGCCGCAAGGAGCGCCTCATCCACCGGCACATCGGGTTTGCCAAGCTGGCGGCGCCGAGCCCGATCAGCTTCGAAGCGTTCCCGCTGGGTTTTCGCGCAGCACAGCTCCTGAAAGCCGTTGGCCAGCTCCACCCCAGCCACCACGAGCTCGAAGCGCGCGGCGGTCTCTCCGCCGGGGCGCAGCGCCGCCAGGGAGGCCAGGGCCGGAGGGAAGTCCGTGATGAAGGTCGGTGCCTGAAGGGTTTCCGAAGCCTCGCCGTAGAGCCACTCGAGGATGGTCAGGGGGTCACCCTCGGCGAGGGCCAGGGGATCCCCTTCTCGCCCCAGGGCCGCCCAGTGCGCCGCCAGAGCCTCGGCCCAGGCAGACTCCGGAGCCTCGCGCCAAGCTAGCCCAAATACCTGCTTAAGCAAGGCATCGAAGGGGAGACGCTCGGCGGGAAAGCCCGGGAGGAGCGGCGCGAGAAGCGCATC
>RGAU01000164.1 GCA_009919975.1 Gammaproteobacteria bacterium | reverse complement strand
GTAATCCCACATAAAGCGCCGCAGCTCCTCCCAGTTGTGGGAAATCACCACATCTTCGTCGGAGTCCGTGACCCGGCTTTCGTCCCAGGAGGGGAGCGCGGTTTTCGTTTCCGGCGCCTTCTCGAGGCGTTGGACGATGTCCTCCGCGGCCGCTTTGGCAAAGACAATGCATTCAAGGAGCGAATTGCTCGCCATGCGATTGGCGCCATGAAGCCCGGTGAAGGCGCATTCCCCTACGGCGTAGAGCTGAGGCACGTCGGTCCGCCCCCGGGCGTCCGTGACTAGGCCGCCACAGGTGTAATGAGCCGCAGGCACCACGGGGATGGGGGCTTTCGTAATGTCGATGCCCAGTTCTAGGCATCGGGCAAAGATGTTCGGGAAGTGGTGCTTGAGGCGCTCAGCGGGCAGGTGGGTGACGTCAAGATAGAGGCAGTCGGCGCCAAGCCGTTTCATTTCGTGGTCGATGGCCCGGGCCACCACGTCCCGGGGTGCGAGCTCGGCCTGAGGGTGAAAGCGGTCCATGAAGCGCTCCCCGTTGGGGAGTCGCAACAGGCCGCCCTCCCCGCGGAGCGCTTCCGTAATCAGGAAGCTTTTCGCCTCTGGGTGATACAGACAGGTGGGGTGGAATTGATTGAATTCCATGTTTGCCACGCGGCAGCCCCCGCGCCAGCCCATGGCGATGCCATCCCCGGTGGCACCGTCGGGGTTCGAGGTGTAGAGGTAGACCTTACTTGCGCCCCCCGTGGCCAGCACCGTATGCGTCGCCTGGAAGGTTTCCACCTGTTCCGTGAGGGTATTAAGGACGTAGGCGCCGACGCAGCCCGAGCCCGGGAGGTTTAGCTTCTCCCGGATCAAAAGATCTACCGCGAGGTGATCCTCGAACACCGTCAACCGGGGCCGGCGCTGAGCCTCGGCCAGGAGGCTGTCCTCCACGGCCCGCCCCGTGGCATCGGCGGCGTGCACAATACGGCGGTGGCCGTGCCCGCCTTCCTGAGTCAGGTGGTAGCGAGCGGCGCCGTCCGTGCCCCGTTCCTGATCGAAGGCCACGCCTCGGGCGGCGAGCCACGCAATGGCCGCAGGCCCCCCTTCTACGACCTGGCGAACGATGTCTGGGTGGCACAGCCCTGCACCGGCAGCGAGCGTATCCTGGACGTGATTGTCGAGGTGGTCGTCGCCATCGAGCACGGCGGCGATGCCCCCCTGAGCCCAGGAGGTGGCGCCCGCCGCCAGCGGTCCCTTGGAAAGGAGGGCGACGGAAAGGTGCTCGGGGAGGGCCAGGGCCGTGGCGAGGCCTGCGGCGCCACTGCCGAGAATCAGGACATCGAAGCGGTGCTGCGCACTCATGGCGTGGTCTTCGTGGTGTTGCGCTCCTTGGAGCCGAGGGCCGAGTATACGCCCGTGGGCAGGGCAGCCCACGGGAACTTTCAAAGGCTCAGGGGGTCTAGCAGAGGTGGATCAGGAAACGGAGCCGAGGCCCATGGCCCAAACCGCTTCACCGTCATACGCCGCTTCCGAGGCCCTGGCCGGGCAGGAGGAAGATCAAGCCCTGCTGGCCCGCGCCCTCGCGGGCGATCTTCAGGCCTTCGATCTGCTGGCCTTGAAATACCGGCCCCGCTTGAAGCAGCTGGTGCTGCGTACGGTGCGCAGCGAAGACGACGCCGATGACGTGGTGCAGGATGCGCTGCTTCGCGCCTACCGCGCCCTCGGCAGCTTCCGCGGGGATGCCCAGTTCTACACCTGGCTATGCCGCATCGCGATCAACGTGGCAAAGACCCACGTGACCCATCCTTCCCGTCGGGTCATGAGCAATGAGCCTGTGGAAGAGGCCGCGCCCCAGCTCACCCAGCTGGGTCCTGAGCACGACCTGGCTTCGGAGCAGCTTCAGCGCGTGATCTTCCAGGCCCTTGAAGCGCTTCCCGAGGCGCTTCGGACAGCGCTCACCCTGCGCGAGTTCGAAGGGCACAGCTATGAAGAGATCAGCCAGTTGATGGATACCCCCGTGGGCACCGTGCGGTCCCGGATTTTTCGCGCCCGGGAAGCGCTGGATGCGGCTATCGCGCCGCTGCTGGAGGAAAGCGGGCTATGACCGACGATCAGAAACGCGAGGCTCGGCTGCGTCAGGCGCTGTCGGCGCTCGTGGACGGGGAAGCGCACGAACTTGAGGTCAGCCAGGTGTTGGCAAAGGCCAAGGGGCATGACGAGGTCAAGGCCCGGTGGGCCCGCTACCAGCTCGTCAGTGCGGCGCTTCAGGCGCGCGGGGCGGCCCAGGGGGCTGTAACCGTCGCCACGACTCCCCCAGCGGGAGCAGCCTTGCCTGCCGCAGCGACCCCTCGCCGAGGCTTCGGCTGGGGGAGCTTCGCGCTAGCGGCCTCCCTCACCTTGGCGCTCATGGTGGTGCTCCGTACCCTTGGCCCGGGGTCAGAGCCTGCGCCCCGGCTGGCAGCCCTCACTCCAACGCCTGCCCCGTCCCTGGCCGTGCCCTTGCAGCCCGTGGCCCTGGGGGGTGAGCGGTCATCCGGGAGCGCTGCGGTGCAGATCACCATGCCCCGAGCCTGGGCAAGCTCAGGAGAGCTGGGCCCCGGCGCGGCCCGCCATTTGCAGACGCTGATGCGGCGCCACGCGGAATTGAATTTGCTCGATAGCGCTGGGTCCCTCGTACCCGCGGTGCGCTTGGTTGCCCACTCCGAGGCTCCGTGAAAGTCCCGGCGTTCGCCTTTTTGATGGCCGCGCTGGCGGGTCCCGCTGCCTCTGCCGGGGCGCCTGGCAGCGGCGAGGCATGGCTTGAGGCCATGACCGCGGCCCTTCGAGCCCAGGCTTACGAGGGGCTCTTGAGCTACGCCCGGGAGGATGGGGTTACGGAGCTCCGGCTGATTCATGGGCATCACGGGTCGGCCATTTACGAGCGCCTGTCCCGGCTGGACGGGGAGGGCAAGGAACTCCTGCGTCGCGGAGACGAGGTGTATTTTCTGGGTGCGCAGGACGAGTCTCTTTCCGAGGCCGCCTTGCCCCTCGTGCGGCACCCGGTCGCCAATTTCGATGCCATCCCCGAGAGCTATGAGGTGCGCCTGGGCGCTCGGGTGACCGTGGGGGGGCGCAAGGCACAACAGGTCCGGGTCGATCCTCGAGACAGCTACCGCTTTGCTTATCATCTTTGGCTTGATGCGGAGACGGCGCTGCCCCTTCGCCTCACCATGAATCATCCCCAGGGCGCACCGGTGGAGGTCATGCAGTTTCGGGCGTTGGCAGTGGGAGAAGAGCCCCCGGAGGCCGCCTTTCAGGTCCCCGATAGCGCGCCCCACCAGCACCCTCTGGTCCCGGCCTTTTCCCCGGACGCTGAGGTGGGGACCCCACCCACCCTTCGGCGCCTGCCCTGGCGCCTGGCCTGGGTCCCTCCGGGCTTTAAGCTATTGGCGGAGATCGCCGAGGCCCCTGCCATGCTGCGCCTGGGCGATGGGCTCGCGACGGTCACGGTGTTCATTGATGCGGCCGTGGAAGATGCCCCCGTGGCACTTCAGGATGGCCCAACCGCGGCGGTGGTCCGGCACCGGCCCCATTGCGATGGCGCTGCCTATCAGATCACCGTGATCGGCGAGGTACCCTTGCCCGCAGCGGAGCGCATAGCCGAGTCGCTCCATTGCACGGACGCCGCCTCTTGAAAACTTGGGGGCCTTCCCCCCACCTTTCCCCACTGGTCCATTGAAGGAGCACCCCATGCTCACCCAAACCCTAGCCCAGCTTCTGCGGCGCCCGCTGCAGCGCTGGATGGCCCTTCTGTTGACGGCTTTCATGTTGAGCGCGCCCCTGGCCCATAGCGCGGCGCTCCCCGAGTTCACGGAGCTGGTCAAGGAACAGTCCCCCGCGGTGGTGAACATTTCCACCGTGTCCCGAGCCGAGGCTTCCGGTCACCCGGGGCTGCCGCCGGGCATGGATCCGGAGCAGCTGCCGGAAATTTTCCGCCATTTCTTCCGCGGCGTGCCCGAGGGGCCCAGCCAGCGGGAGCGGCGTTCCCTCGGTTCCGGCTTCATCATTTCCGAGGATGGCTATGTGGTTACCAATAACCATGTGGTCGAGGGGGCCGACGAAATCTTCGTGCGCCTTCAGGATCGGCGAGAGTTTGAAGCTACGCTCGTGGGCCGGGATCCGCGCTCCGACCTCGCGCTGTTGCAGATCGATGCGGAGGATTTGCCGACCGTAACCCTGGGGGCCTCGAAGGATCTCGAGGTGGGGGAGTGGGTATTGGCCATTGGCTCCCCCTTCGGCTTCGACTATTCCGTAACCGCGGGCATCGTGAGCGCCAAGGAACGCTCCCTACCTGATCGCAACAACGAGAACTACGTGCCCTTCATTCAGACCGATGTGGCCATCAATCCAGGCAACAGCGGGGGGCCGCTCTTCGATATGGACGGCCGGGTGGTCGGCATTAATTCCCAGATCTATACCCGCTCCGGGGGCTTCATGGGGCTGTCCTTTGCTATTCCCATCGACGTCGCCATGAACGTCGTGAAGCAGCTTCGGGAGGATGGATCCGTAGCTCGGGGGTGGCTTGGGGTCATGATTCAGGATGTGAGCCGGGATTTGGCCGAATCCTTTGGCCTGTCCCGTCCCGCTGGTGCCCTGGTGGCCCAGGTGGTGCCCGATTCTCCGGCGGAGGCGGCGGGGCTCCAGCCCGGGGACGTGATCGTGCGCTTCGCCGGGGAGTCCATTGAGCGAAGCGGAGACCTGCCCCACGTGGTGGGCCTGCTTGAGCCCGATTCGGAAGCGGAGGTGGAGCTCATTCGGGCCGGCGTGCGGGAGCGTCTCTCCGTCACCATAGGCACCCTGGCCGACCCAGGGGAAACGGTGGCCGCGGGGAAGGGGGCCTCACCGAAGGACGATGATCGCCTGGGCCTTACCCTCGAGCCCCTGACCGATGCGCTGAAGGAGCGCCTGCAGGTGGACGCGGGGGTGGTGGTGCGTGCCGTTTCCGAGGGGCCGGCGGCGGAGGCGGGCCTGCGTCCGGGAGACGTCATCACGCGGCTGAATAATCTGCCCATTGCCTCCCTGGGGGACTTCCAAGAAGCGGCGCAAAACCTTCCCGCAGGGCGCTCCGTGCCCATCCTCGTGGTGCGTCGTGGGGTCCCGGTCTTTCTTGCCCTTCCCCTTCCTAAGGACGACTGAGGCGGGGGTAGGCTGCCCCGCTCTGGTGTACACTCCGCACCCCGAAGTGCGCTTCCCCAGGGAAGCGCCGCTTCGGGCTGGCTCCCGGGCTGCGCTGCGCGCCTCGCCCCGGGAGATCCACAGCGCGGGCGCAGCGTAAGAGGACCCTCAGTGACAGACCTGTCGCACATACGAAATTTTTCTATCATTGCTCATATCGACCACGGTAAGTCGACCCTTTCCGATCGCCTTATCCAGGTCTGCGGGGGGCTGAGCGATCGGGAAATGGCTGAGCAGGTGCTCGACTCCATGGAGCTGGAGCGAGAGCGGGGGATTACGATCAAAGCCCAGAGCGTCACCCTGTTCTACGATGCCGCGGATGGGCGACGCTACCAGCTGAATTTCATCGACACCCCGGGGCACGTGGACTTTTCCTACGAGGTGTCGCGCTCCCTCTACGCCTGTGAAGGGGCCCTTCTGGTGGTGGATGCGGGGCAGGGGGTGGAAGCCCAGTCCGTGGCAAACTGCTACACGGCCCTCGATCAGGGGCTCGAAGTGGTTCCG
>RGAU01000163.1 GCA_009919975.1 Gammaproteobacteria bacterium | reverse complement strand
GCCTCTCGATCACCTTGGGCCTCGCTATGGGCCAACGCTAATTCGAGCAGAGGGAGGTGATCGGGGTAACGGAGGAGCAGTTCCGTGAGGCGGGCATCCCCGCTCTGCTCGGGATCTTCTAGGGCGAGGGTGAGCGCCGCAAGGGCCTCGGGCGATGGGCCCGGCGCCGCGCACCCACCCAGCAGTGCCAGAAGCAAAAGCCCCGAAGCGGCATGAACGTGGCGGCGCGTCATAAAGAATCCCCTTGTGCCCAGGGCCAGTGTAGACGGCTCGGCGAAGGCGCGCACCTCATCGGCACGGCAAATCATAGAGCTTGGGCTCAGAGTCCTTCATACTTCCTGGCCTTCAGCACAAGGACCCCTCTATGTGGTTTCGCGCCCTTCGCCTATGGCAGCTCCGCGCCCCCTGGACCCTATCCGATGAGGACTTCGACCAAGCCCTCGCGTCCCAGCCCTTCACCCCCTGCGGCCCGGGACAGACGGAAAGGAGCGGCTGGGCGCCCCTGCTCGAGGAGGAGGATGGCGCCCACGTGCTCGGCCAAGGACCCTTCCAGCTCTGTCGCCTGCGCACCCAGGAACGGATCCTGCCGAAGGCCGCCATCATGGAGTGCTACCCCGAGCGCGCGGCAGCGCAAGAGGCGAAAACGGGCATCCCTGTGAAGGGCATGGCGCGGCGGGAGCTCATCGAAACGCTCACGAGCGAACTTCTTTCCCAGGCCCTGGTGCGGTCCCGTCGTACCTGGGTGCTCATCGATCGGGACCGGGGCCTCCTGGCGACGGAGGGCAGCGTGGCCGCAAAGGCCGAAGCCGTACTCGAAAGCCTCCGAGGGGCTCTGGGAAGCCTACCCATCGCCCCCCTGCGCTTCGAAAACCCCTTGGACGGTGTGCTGACCCGCTGGCTTATGGGAGATCCCCTGCCGGCGGGCTTTTCCCTCGGGCAATGGGCCGATCTCGAACATCCCCTGGATCGAGCGAATAAGGTTCGCTTTCGGGGCCAGGACCTCGACGAAGCGGAGGTCCATGCCACCCTCGAGCGGGGCCTTCGCGTCACTGCCCTAGAGCTTCACTACCAATTGACGGACGATGCGGCGGTCAGCTTCGTGCTCGACGAGGAGGGAGTGATCAAACGGCTCCGCCTTCCCGAGGCCGACGACGACAGCCCGGCGGAGGATGCGGCAGCCGCGCTAGACGCCCACCTTGCGCTCCTCGCGCCCACCCTCGGTAAGCTCATCGATGCGCTGCTGCCGGCCCTTGGGGGCCTTCAAAAGGACGACGCCGATGGCTGAACTCACATTCAGCAGCGCCTTTCCCGGCGGCAATGGCCGCCTTCGGGCCTGGCACCCCGAGGCCGCCACCGCAGAGGTGGAAATCACCCCGGACGCCGGCGGCGAGGACAAGCCCTTCCTCCAATGGTTTTACTTTCGCCTTTGGGGCGAGCCAGGGCAGCGCGTAAAGGTCCGCTTGGTGAATGCCGGGGACGCGGCCTACCCCCGGGGCTGGGAGGACTATGCAGTGGTACTTCGCCACGGCCCCCAGGGATGGCATCGGCACCCTACGACCTACGCCGAGGGCGTCCTAAGCTGGGAAGCCCCCTTGGAGGGGGGCTGGGTGGACTGCGCCTACTTCGTCCCCCACGACCAGCCCCACATCGATAACCTCCTGGCCTGGGCAAGCGCCCAGGGCGCGGCGCGCCATTGCTGGGCCGTCTCCTGTGACGGGCGCCCGGTGGAAGGGCTGCGCATCGGTAAACCCGGAGGGACGCCGATCTGGGTGATTGCGCGCCAGCACCCGGGAGAAACCATGGCCAGCTGGGCCAGCGAAGGGTTGATCCGCGCCCTGCTCGACCCGACCCGGGAGAGCAGCCAGCGCCTCCGCGAATCCTTTGAATTTCATATCGTGCCCAATATGAACCCCGACGGCGCCGCCAAGGGCTATCTGCGCACCAACGCCGCGGGCACCAACTTGAATCGCGCCTGGCAGGATCCGGAGGGTCTTTCCGCCCCGGAAGTGGCCGGAATTTGGCAAGCCATGGCGAACAGCGGGGTCGCGCTGTTCCTTGATCTCCATGGCGATGAAGCCCTGCCCTATGTCTTCACCGCGGGGTGCGAGGGCGTGCCGGGCTTTGGGGACGGCGAAGCGGGGGCACGCTGGGCCGCCCGGCAGCAGCGCTTCCGCGATCATCTGGAAGCCTTGAATCCGGCCTATCAGCAGCGCTACGGCTATCCCGTGGCGCCCCCCGGGCGCGCGAATCTCACCATGGCCACCGCCGCTGTGGCGCACCGCTTTCATTGCCCGGCCTTCACCCTGGAAATGCCCTTCAAGGATGATCGCAATCATCCCGATCCCCAGGAGGGCTGGTCCCCGGCCCGGAGCCAGGCCCTCGGGGCCGATCTGCTCCCGGCCATCCTGCAAACCTTCGAAGCTGAGAACCCCTAGGAGGCCCCATGGATCATCCCACTCCCACCCCAGAACAGAACGCGATCGAGGCCGCGGCCTTTCGCCGGCTCCTTGAGCACTTAGACAGCCATCGGGACGTGCAGAACATCGACCTCATGAATCTGGCCGGCTTTTGCCGGAACTGCCTCAGCCGGTGGTACCGGGAAGCAGCAGAAGCTGCCGGGGCGCCCCTGGAAGACAGCGCCGCCCGGGAACGGGTGTACGGCATGCCCTACGAGGTATGGAAGCGGGACTTCCAAAAGTAGGCCTCTCACCGGAGATTGATCGCCCATGACCGCCCCCCAACGCCTGACCCTACGCACCCCGGACGATTGGCACCTGCACCTTCGCGACGGCGCGATGCTCGCAGCCGTGGCCCGAGCCACGAGCGCCCAGTTTCGCCGCGCCATCGTCATGCCGAACTTGGTACCCCCGGTGCGGCGTAGCGAAGACGCCGCGCGCTACCGAGACGCCATCTTGGCGGTGGTGCCCCCGGGCCAGGCCTTTGAGCCGCTCATGACCCTCTACCTCACGGAAACCACCGATGCACAGGACCTGCGCCAGGGCTGGGAAGCGGGTCTCGTCACCGCGGTGAAGCTCTACCCCGCCGGGGCCACCACCAACTCCGATGCCGGGGTCCGGAGCCTCAAGGTTCTTGATCCTGTTTTCGAAACCATGGCCGAGCTGGGTATGCCCCTGCTCATTCACGGTGAAGTCGTCGATCCCGAGATCGACATCTTCGATCGGGAGGCGGTCTTCATCGAGCGTGAATTAAGGCCCCTACGCCAGCGCCATCCGAACCTAAAGGTCGTGTTTGAGCACATCACCACAGCGGAGGCCGTGGCCTATGTGGAAAGCGAGGGGCAAAACCTCGCGGCGACCATTACGGCCCATCATCTTCGGCTGAATCGGAACGATCTGTTGGTGGGCGGCATGCGCCCTCACCACTTTTGCTTGCCCGTGGCGAAGCGGGAGGTTCACCGCCTCGCCCTTCGCCGCGCCGCCACGAGCGGTAATCCGAAGTTCTTCCTGGGCACGGACTCTGCGCCCCACCTCGTGAGCGACAAGGAAAGCGCCTGCGGCTGCGCAGGCATCTTCAGTGCCCCCGTCGCCCTGGAAAGCTACGCCACTACCTTTGAGGAAGACGGCGCTCTCGACAGGCTCGAAGCCTTTGCCAGCGAATTCGGGCCCCGCTTCTATGGCCTGCCCCTGAACGAAGGCACGGTCACCTTAGAGCGGACGGACGCCCCCGTGCCCGTCAATTGGGCAACGCCCCTCGGGGACGTGCGGATCTACCACGGTGGGGAGGTGCTCCCTTGGCGATTGGTGGGGGGCGTGCGCTAGCGGGCGTGCGCTAGCGGCGTGCGCTAGCGGCGCCAGCGCGCCAGCAGCCAGCCCACCAGGGCCGCGGGTAGGGCGCAGGCCAGCACCAGCAGGCTCGCGCCGAAAAGGAACTCGGCTAACAGCGCAGGATCGAGCCCCCAGCTGTCCCAGAAAATCCAAAAGAAGCCTCCCAGAAGGGCGCTTCCGAGGAGAATGCGACGTCGAAGCGTGCTTCCCGAACCCGCCATGGTGAGCCTCTCCCTAGGCCGTGGATTTTTCGATGCGGAGCGCGGAGGCGCAGAGCGCGCTCAGCCCATAGAGCACCAGGAATACCTGGAACGCCAAGTCGTACGCCCCAAAGCGGTCAAACACCCACCCGGCGAAGGGTAAGCCAGCGATTTGCAGGGGCATCATGGCCGGACGCATAAGCCCCATGACCTTGCCAAAATTCTCTCGCCCAAACACCTGCCCCGCAATGGCCCCATGGAGCGGCACAATGCCTCCCATCCCAAAGCCAAAGAGCGTGGCGAATAGGGCAAAGAGCCCGTAGTCCGTGGTGTGCAACATGCCCAGCTGCCCCAGGAACTGGGTACCGATCGCCGTATACAAAGCCACCCGGGGATCGACCCGATCCACCAAGTAGCCGAAAAGCACCTTCCCCAGCACCCCCGCCGCGGCCCCGAAAGACAAGATGGGCGCCGCTTCGAGCACGGTGTAGCCGAGATCGCTCACCCGAGGAACCATGTGCGTGAGCGTTGCGCTCATGCAGCAAAAAAGCCCCCCCACGCAGAGGGTCAGCATCCAAAAGTTCCGGTCGCGCAGAAAGCCGCGGGTCGCGAGCACGGGCCTAGGCGCGGCGGGGGATGGCGATGGCCTATCCCCGTCCGGGGCAAGGCCCAGGTGCTCCGGAGAGGACACCACAAAGCGCAGGGTCACGGGCAACACGAGAAGCGCGGTGAATGCGCCAAAGACTAAAAAGCCCCCGCGCCAGCCGAGGGCCTCAATGAGCAGCGCGGAGAGCACGGGCATCAGCACGCCGGAGAGGGAAATGCCCATGGTGGCTACGCCGAGGGCCATGCCTCGCCGGCGATCGAACCAGTTGGCCACCAGCTTGGCCGTGGCAAGGCCGCCCATGGAGTTCAAGCCGAAGCCGATGAGGGTGGAGAGGATCAGATAGAACTGCCACTGCGCCGTAATCAGGCTGAGCAGGCAAAAGCCAAGGCTCATGGCGGCGGTACCCGCAGCAATCACATATTTGATGGGGTAGCGATCCAACGCCTGCCCCAGAAAAGGGGCAAGGACCGCACCCACGGCATTGACGAGGGTCAGGCCCAGGGAGACATCAAAGCGCGCCCCCCCAAACTCCGCAGCCAGGGCCTTAAAGAACACACCGTAGGAATAGAAGAAAAACCCCACGGCAATGAAATCGACGAAAAACGCGACGGCCACCATACGCCAGCCCAAAAAGGGGGGCTTCCGGCGGCGGGACGCAGACCTAGCGGGATCCTCGGCCGCCGCGGCGGCCGGGCTTCGATCCTCCGGCATGGCGCCGGATCAGTCTTCGGGGTTGATCGCGAGGAGCTCCACCTCAAAAACCAGCGCGGCGTTCGGGGGGATGCTATCCCCGGCCCCGCGGCTGCCATAGGCCAGCTCCGGGGGAATCCATAGCTTGAAGCGATCGCCCACGGCCATGAGCTGAAGCGCCTCTTGCCAGCCCGGAATCACCCGGCTGACCCCGAAGGTGGCGGGAACGCCCCGAGCTTCCGAGCTGTCAAACACGCTGCCGTCGGCGAGCTCCCCGGTGTAGTGGGTGCGCACCGTATCCTCCGGCGTCGGCCGCTGCTCGCTGTCGCTTCGCTTCAGCACCTGGTACTGGAGCCCGGAAGCCGTGACGACGACCCCCTCCTGGCTTTGGTTTTCCTCAAGGAAGCGCGCCGCTTCC
>RGAU01000162.1 GCA_009919975.1 Gammaproteobacteria bacterium | reverse complement strand
GCAGCACGGTCAGGGTGAGGGCGCCGCCGCCGCCGGCGACCACCTGGCGTCGCGTTAAGCGCTCAGCCATGGCCAAGAGTGGTTAGCCAGGCCACGATCGCTTCCCGAACGTGGGCCGGGAGGAGCGGTTTGCCCTGGAGGGTCGGGGGGATGCGAGGGCCCGTCGCGGGGCGGCCGTAGGTGGGCATGACCGTGCCCGGGCGAAGGGCTCGGGCGTCCATGAGTAGGGCCCGAAGGGCGTCCTCGTCAAGGCGCAGCCCCACCCCGGAGAGGGAGGGGCCTATCGTCCCCTGATCTCGAGGGTCGTGTCCTGGCAGGTGATGGCAAATGCCGCAGTCCCCCACGGCGGGGTCCGCGGCCCAGCGAGCCCCTTGCTGCGCGAGGGGCGAGGCGCCTTGGGCGCCCGGGGCGCCCCTGGCGGCCCCGCTGGAAATCAACGCTGCCGCCAAAAGGGCCAACCCTAGGGTGGTCCAGGGCCTCACGAGCGCGACCCCCCTTCCCGGAAAGCGTCGACACGGATGCTTTCGTACCAGCCCCGGGCGTGGGCGGCCTCAGCGCCGCGAACGGTGCTCACCGATTCCCCTAGGGCGCTGGGGCTCGGCGACAGGCCGCTGCCCGCAGCGAGGCTTTCCAGCCGCCCGCCCTTGACGGCGTAGCTGCCCACCACGGCGATGCCTGCATCGGGAGCCACAAGGCTGTAGCAGGTGTTCAGCAGTATCGGGTCGGGTCGAGGGACGCCAGCGAGGTCGGCGATGAGCGCGGCAGCGCAGGCCTTTCCCTGGCTGTTGGCAGCGAAGGCGGACTTCGGCATGGGGTTTGCAATGGCGGCATCGCCGAGGATGTGGACATCCTTCGCCAGGGGTGACTCAAAGCCCGTGGGCTCAATAGGGCACCAGCCCTGGCCGCCGTCGAGCCCCGCGCGGCGGAGGAGGGCCGGGGCCCGCTGCGGTGGAATGACATTCCCAAGGTCCGGGGAGAAGCGATCGAAATCGGTCTCAATGAGGCCTGTTTTCCCGTCGACCCGGCGCAGCCCGGCCCCATTGCTTAAGCCCTGCCACTCCAGATTGGGATAGCGGGCCTCCCACGCCGCCTTGAAGAGGGCGTCCTTGGTAAAGCGATCCTTGCCATCGAGGAGGAGCAGCTTGGTCCGGGGCCGGTGCCGCTGGAGCCACCAGGCCAGGAGGCTGGCGCGCTCGTAGGGGCCCGGGGGGCAGCGATAGGGGTTCGGTGGAATGGTCATCACCACCAGCCCGCCGTCGGGGACGGCTCGGAGCCGCTCGGCAAGGCGCAGGCTTTCGGGCCCGGCCTCCCAGGCATGGGGAAAGCGGGCCGCGGCAGCGTCGTCGTAGCCGTCGATCGCCTCCGTGGCCAGTTCGATGCCCGGCGCGAGCACGAGCTTGTCGCCGGTAAGGCGCCGGCCATCTTCAAGGATGAGGGCGCGGTGCTCCGGCTCCACCGCCCGGACCCGAGCGCGGATGAGCGTGGGGGCTCCGGCCCCAGAGAAGGCGTCGTAGCGCACTTCCAGGGTCCCAAGGTCCGTGGGCGCTAGGAGCGCCGTATTGCTGAAGGGGCAGGTCCAGTAGCGCTCCGGGGCCGCCACCACCGTGACCGCCAGGTTCGGGGCCCAGCGCTTCAGCGCCCAGGCAAGGCTGGCGCCGGCAAAGCCCGCGCCCAGGATCAGCACCGAGGCATGGGACCCCCGCGATGAGGCGGCGGAAGGCGGCGCCATGCTTAGGCTCGATGCGCCCAGCAGCGCAGCCCCAGTATGGGTCAGGAATCGACGGCGATTCACGGCGCCGTCCCGTAGTGGTCCGCCAGGGCCCGTAGCGTTTCGGGTTCAAGGATAGCGGCGAAGCGGGCCATGACGTGCCCCGGGGCCGTTGCGGCCGCGGGGTCGTCTTGCCATTGCTGGAGCTTCGCGGCGAGGGCGTCGGCGCTCTGCCCCCGCAGCGCTGGCATAGCGCCGCTGCCCCGCCCCTCGGGGCCGTGGCAGCCGTTGCAGGCCGCGGCCCAGCGGGCCACGGTGCTTGGGGGTTCAAGGGCCAAAAGGGGCGCGGCGAGGGGAAGGCTGGCCAGGGCCAGCCAGGGAAGGCACCGCCGCGCCATGGGCCCTAGCTCCAGCGTAGATCGTGCTGGGCGATGGGCAGGGCGCGAATGCGGCGCCCGGTGATTTTGTAGATGGCGTTTACCACCGCCGGGGCCGTGGGCGGCAGGGCCGGTTCGCCAATGCCGCCCCAGTGCTCACCCCCGGAGAGGGAGAAGTGCGTTTCCACCGCCGGGGCCTCCACCATCTTCACGACCCGGTTGCGGTCAAAGTTTTGCTGCACCACCTGACCGTTTTCGATGTCGCTGCGGCCCCAGAGGGCAGCGGAGAGGCCGTAGATCACGCTGCTTTCGACCTGCTCTGCAATGGTCCGGGGGTTCACCGTATTCCCGCAGTCGATGGCCGTGACCACCCGCTCGACCTTCACTTCCCCGCTTTGGGTCACCGTGACTTCGGCAACCTGGGCGCAGATGGAGCCAAAGCTTTCGTGGATGGCGATGCCCTGGGCGGAGCCCGGGGCCATGGGGCGACCCCAGTTCGCCTTCTCCGCCGCCAGGTTCAGGGTATTGAGCATGGCGGGATGCTTGTGAAGTAGGGCCTGGCGGAAAGCGAGGGGATCCTGCCCCGCGGCCTCGGCCATCTCGTCGATAAAGGCTTCGAGGGCAAAGCCGTTTTGCGAGCTCCCCACGGAGCGCCAGAACCACACCGGCACGGGGGTCCGCTTTAGGTGATGCTCGATGCTGACGTTGGCGATGTCGTAGGGCTGGTTTTCCAGGCCCTCCGTGCTCGAGCCGTCTAGCCCGTTCTGGACCACCTCGGGGCGGAAGCCCGCAAGGATGGAGTGGGTGGCGGAGCGATTGAGCAGGGCCACGGGTTTACCGTTTGCGTCGAAGCCGGCCTTGAAGCGCAGAGCGGCGAGGGGGCGGAAGTGTCCCGTGCGCGTGTCCGCTTCCCGGCTCCAAAGCACCTTCACCGGCGTATTGCCCAGGGCCTTGGCAATGGCCAGGGCGCGGCGGGCGAAGTCCGGCATGCTGCGCCGACCAAAGCCGCCACCCAGGAAGCAGTTGTGCACGTGGATTGTTTCCGGCGCCCGGCCGAGGATTTCCGCCGCCGCGCCGAGCACCGATTCGGGGTTTTGGGTGCCGGTCCATACGTCGACCCGGTCCTTGGCGATGGACACGGTGCAGTTCACCGGCTCCATGGCGAGGTGCGCCAAATAGGGGGCGTCGTAGTCTGCTTCGATGACCGTTTCTGCGCCTTCGAGGCTGGCGTAGGTATCTCCTTCCTCGTGGGCGACCACGCCTCGGCGGTCAAGGTCGCCCTTAAATTCCGCCCGCATGGCATCGCTGCTTGCGCCTGCGTTCGGGCCCAGGTCCCACTCCGGGGAGAGGGCCTCGAGGCCCTTCCGTGCACGCCAGTAGCTGTCGGCGATGACGGCGAAGCCGTCTTCCACACGGATCACCTTCTTCACGCCCTTCACGGCGAGCGCCGGGGCGTCATCCAGGGCTGCAAGGGTGCCGCCCCACACGGGGCAGGCGTCGTAGGCAGCGTAGACCATGCCCGGCACCTTCACATCGATGCCGAAGGTGGCGCTGCCGTCGACCTTGCTGGGGACGTCGAGGCGATTTAAGGGCGTGCCCAGCAGCTTGAATTCCCCGGCCTTCCGAATGGGGGGCTCTTCCGCGAGCGTAATGGCTGCGGCCTCTGCGGCGAGGACGCCGTAGGCCGTGCGCCGGCCGCTGGCGTCGTGGAAGACTTCTCCTCCTTCCGTGCGCAGCTCCGCCACGGGCACTTCCCATCGCGCCGCAGCGGCAGCCTTCAGCCGTTCCCGGGCGCTGGCGCCGGCCTGCTGGAGGTATTCCCGGGACCGACGCACCGCGCCGCTGCCCCCGGTGCCCATGCGCTTGTAGACGCCGTTTTCCCGGACGCTCCGGTTCGCGCTGGCGTATTCGGCTTTCACCTGGTTCCAGTCGCAGTCCAGCTCCTCGGCGACGAGCATGGGCATGGCGGTGAAGACCCCTTCCCCCATCTCGGACTGGGCTACGCGAATGGTCACCTGGCTGTTCGGATCGATGGTGAGCCAGGCGCTGATTTCCGTGCCCGTGGGTTCTCCGGTCCAGGGGTCAAGGCCAGCGTTGGCCTTCGGCAGGGACAGGGCCAGCATGAGACCGCCGCTGGCGGCGACGCTGCTTTTGACAAAGGTCCGGCGGGACAGGGCGGGATTTTGAAGGGTCATCGCAGGGCTCCTTAGGCGTCAGCCATGGCGTCGCGGGCCAGGGCCGCGGCGCGGTGGATGGCGCTGCGCATGCGCGGGTAGGTGCCGCAGCGGCAGATGTTGATCATGGCTTGATCGATGTCTTCGTCCGAGGGGTTCGGCGTATTGTCGACCAGGTGCGCCGCTACCATGAGCTGGCCCGATTGGCAGTAGCCGCACTGGGGCACATCGTGTTCGATCCAGGCCTGCTGCACGGCGTGGAGCGTGTCCCCGGCAAGGCCCTCGATCGTGGTAATGGCCTGCCCCTCGGCGACGCTGACGGGGGTAACGCAGCTGCGTAGGGGGCGCCCGTCCAGGTGGACCGTGCAGGCGCCGCACTGCGCAATGCCGCAGCCGAACTTGGTGCCCGTGAGGTCCAGGTGATCCCTTAGCACCCAAAGGAGGGGGGTGTCGGGTTCGACGTCGATCGTCTGCGTTTTGCCATTCACGGTAAGCGTGATCATGCTATGCATCCCCAAGTCGTGGGCCACGGCGGGGCCCGAACCATCGCCCCCCATTATCTTCATGGCCGAGCGGCGGGAGCAACCATCGAAGGAGCAGGCATGACGGAAAAGCCCGTGGTAGCGCTGATCGACGCGGAGGCCCGGCGCTTTGCCGAAGCGCTGGCGGATCTCCCGGTGACCCTGCGCCCCTATGAGGCGCCGACGCCTCCCGATGAGGTGGCCTTGGCGACCATCCCCTACGCCCTGGCCGCGCCGGATCGCCTCGCCGCCTATCTTCCCGCCATGCCGGCCCTACGCTGGGCCCAGAGCACCTGGGCGGGCGTGAATCCTCTGCTGCCCCTCCTGCCATCCCGGCCCGAACTTGCGGTGTCGGCGCTGAAGGGCCCCTTTGGCGGCCTCATGGTGCGCTATCTAAACTTTTGGCTCGACGGCTTTGAGCAGGGCCTATTGGTGGCCCTGGCGGCGCAGCGCCGCGCCCGCTGGACCCACGGCGCGGTGCGTCGCCAGAGCGCCCGGAACTTTCGCGGGGCTCGAGCCGTGGTGCTGGGCACGGGCGCCATTGGCGCGGATCTGGGGGCGGCGCTCACGGCCCGGGGTTACCACGCCGTTGGCGTAAACCGCAGCGGCGCCCCGGCGCCGGGCTTCGCCGAGGTCACTCCCATCACCCAGCGCCTCGAGGCGCTGGCAGGCGCTGCGGTGCTCGTTTCCGTGGTGCCCGCCACGACGGAAACTGAGGGGCTGATTGACGAAGGCGCGCTGGCCGCGCTGGCCCCCGGGGCCCTGCTGATGAACGTGGGGCGGGGGAGTGTGGTGCAGGAGGCCGCGCTGCTGGCAGCGCTGGAGAGCGGTCATCTGGGGGCCGCCGTGCTCGACGTCTTTGATGCCGAACCTTTGCCTGAAGATCACGCCTTTTGGGCGGCCCCCCGGTGCTTTGTGACGCCTCACATCTCGGCGCCCACGGAGTGGGAGGCCGTGGTGCCGGTGTTTCG
>RGAU01000161.1 GCA_009919975.1 Gammaproteobacteria bacterium | reverse complement strand
GCAAAGCTGGGATTCGCGGGGCGTCCTAGGACAAGCCCCTGCCCGCCCCGTGCTATGCTTTTCTACCGTTCCTACCCCCTTGGAGGTGCCCCTCGGTGACTGAAGCGCCCGCCTTTCCCGGTAACTTTGTGGAGACCGCCCAGACGCTGGATCGCGCAACCATCGATGCCCTACGGGAAGCCGTGGCTCTCGGGCGCTGGCCCAACGGTGCGAAGCTGTCAAAGGAACAGCAGGGCCTGTGCCTCGAAGCGGTGCTGGCCTGGGAGCACCGGCACTTACCGCCGGAGGAACACACGGGCTACGTGCCGTCCCCGCAGGATGCCTGTGCAAGCACCGTCCCGGGGCCTACGCCCCTTCGTTGGCTAGACGACGCATGAGCGGCGAGCTCACGCACCGGGCCACGGGCACGCTGGAGAAGATGCGTGCCACGGTGGAGGGTGACGGCACCGTCGCCTACCGCTTGCCCTTGGGGGATTCGGAGATTTCCCTGAATCCGCTGCTGGGAAGGCGCCTCCAGCTTCGCTTTGAGGATGCAATCTACTGCACCGCCTGCGGGCGAAAGACGAATAAGAGCTTCAATCAGGGGTATTGCTTCCCCTGTTTTCAGAAACTTGCGGCCTGCGACAGCTGCATCGTCAGCCCGGAAAAATGCCACTTCGCCGCTGGCACTTGCCGAGAACCCAGCTGGGCCGAGCAGTTTTGCATGACCGCCGATCGCACCCAGTGGCAGCGCCTGCTGAAGGGACCGCCCGAGCCCGTGGATCTCCTTGAGGCCCGGGAACAGCTTTGGGAAACCTGCGGAGTGGCGCTGACGGGGCTTCAGCAGGCGCACGGTCTTCAGGCGGTCCAGCGGGTCACCGGTCCCGAACTCTGGCAGGCCGCCTATCCCGTTACCGCCTATCCGGCGAAGGTAAAGGCCTTGGCCTTGGAAAAGCTTGGTACGGTTGAAGGCACGCTCGAGGGCATCAAGGGGCAGTACCTCCTGCTCACCTCGGGGGTCATCAATATTCGAAAATACACGGCGCATCAGGTGGCTTTTTTCGCGTCCTAGGACGAAAAGGCCTCCCCCCTAGGAGAATGATCATGGCGTACAAGGAAGGGCAGCCCCAGGCAGTGCTGCGCGAAGCCTACGAGCCCCCGGCCTACTTGCTTGATCACACCGATCTCATCTTTGAGCTGGCCGAAGGCGTCACGGAGGTGACCGCCGCCCTTGCCCTTCGCCGGGCGCCGGGGCAGGGGGCCGCGCCCCTGGTGCTCCAGGGGCAGGACCTTGAGCTGCTGGGCCTCGCCCTCGACGGCGTACCCCTGAGCGGCAATGAGTACCGCATTGAAGGGGATACGATCGTGGTGCCGGCCATGCCGGAGGAGGGCACGCTCACGATCAAAACGCGCATTTTCCCGGAGAAAAATACGGCGCTGGAGGGGCTCTATCGATCCGGGGGCATGTACTGCACGCAGTGCGAGGCGGAGGGCTTCCGCCGCATAACCTACAGCCTGGATCGCCCTGACGTGCTCTCTCGCTACCGCACGACGATCCGTGGGGATGGCGCGGTCCTCCCCATCATGCTGTCCAACGGCAACGAGGTGTCGCGGCAGACCCTGGCCGATGGACGCCAGGAAGTGGTGTGGGAAGACCCCTTTCCCAAGCCCTCCTACCTTTTCGCCCTCGTGGCTGGGGATCTCCAGTGGATCGAGGATCGTTTCGTTACGGTCTCGGGACGAGAGGTGACGCTGCGGATCTACACCGAGCCTCACAATATCGCCCAGGTGGATTACGCCATGGACGCGCTGAAGCGCTCCATGCGCTGGGACGAGGAGACCTACGGCCGGGAGTACGACCTCGATATCTTCATGATCGTGGCCGTGGACGATTTCAACATGGGCGCCATGGAAAATAAGGGGCTCAACATCTTTAACACCTCCTGCGTGCTCGCCACGCCGGAGTTCACCACCGATCTCGGCTTTCAGCGGGTGGAAGCGGTGGTGGCCCACGAGTACTTTCATAACTGGTCCGGGAATCGGGTGACCTGCCGCGATTGGTTTCAGCTTTCCCTGAAGGAAGGCTTCACGGTGCTGCGCGATGCCCAATTCTCCGCCGATCAGAACTCCCCTACGGTCAAGCGTATTGAAGATGCGCGCTTCCTCCGTACGGCCCAGTTCGCGGAAGATGCCAGCCCCATGGCGCACCCCGTGCGGCCTGACAGCTATCTTGAGATATCCAATTTCTACACCCTTACGGTGTACGAGAAGGGCGCCGAGGTGGTGCGCATGATGCGTACCCTGCTGGGGGCGGAGGCCTTTCGCAGGGGGACGGACCTCTACTTCGATCGGCATGACGGGCAGGCTGCCACCTGCGAAGATTTCGTGCTGTCCCTGGAGGCCGCGAGCGGCGCCGATCTGGCCCAGTTCCGGCGCTGGTACAGTCAGGCGGGGACGCCGGTGGTCTCCGTGCAAAGCGCCTACGCGGCACCCTCACCTTGACCTTCGAGCAGCTCGTGCCGCCCACCCCGGGCCAGCCCTCCAAGGCCCCCATGCACATCCCCTTCGTGCTGGGGCTGCTCAATGAGGCGGGGGAAGACCTCTTGCCGGGAGATTTATCCATCACCGGCGTGGAAACGACGGCTCGGCCTGCGGAGGCCAGCGTGCTGCTCCACCTTCGGGAAGCGGAACATACGGTCACCATCAGCGGCCTTTCCGGCCCGCCGGCGCTTTCTCTGCTCCGGGACTTCTCCGCGCCGGTGAAGCTTGTGGTGGCGCAAAGCGATGAAGAGCTGGCGTTCCTGATGGTGCATGACAGCGATGGCTTCGCTCGTTGGGATGCGGCGGATCGCCTCATGGCGCGCATCCTATTGAGTCGCCTGGACACCCCCGACGCCCCGGTGCCTGCGGTGCTTTCCGAGGCCTTCGGCGCTCTGCTGCAGGCCGCCTTCACCGCCCCCGATGACGGGGAAGGGAAGGCCATGCTGGCGGCTATGATGACCCTGCCGGCGGAAGAGGCGCTTGCTCAGCTCGTGCCCGTGGTGGACGTACACGCGCTTCACGAAGCTCGGCGCCAACTGCGCAATGCGCTGGCCCGTACGCACCGGGATACCCTCGCGACGCTCTATGCGACGGATGAGGCCCGGCCCTACGCGCCGGATTCGGCGGGTATTGCGCACCGGGCGCTGATGAATCTCGTGCTGTCCTATCTCCTGGCCTCCGGGGATGAGGCAGCGGTGGCGCTTGCGGAGGCGCGCTACGCCCAGGCCGATAACATGACCGATCGCTTAGGCGCCCTTCGCACCCTGGTCTGGAGCGACCAGCCCGCCGCTCAGGCGGCGGCGGAGCGCGTGCTCGACGCCTTCTATGCGCGGTACCAGGATCAGCCTCTGGTGGTGGATCAGTGGCTCAGCACCCAGGCGCTCATCCCCGGTGCGGAAACCCTCGCGCGGGTGGAAGCGCTCACGGCCCATCCGGCCTTCGATGCGCGCAACCCCAACAAGCTTCGCGCCTTGCTCGGGGCCTTTGCGGGGCAAAACCCCACGGCCTTCCATCGCCCCGATGGGGCGGGGTACCGCTTCCTGGCCGATTGGATCAGCAAGCTCGACGGGCAGAATCCCCAGGTGGCGGCCCGCTTGGCCACACCGCTGACCCGCTGGGCGCGCTACCCCGAGGCATCTCAGGGCCTGATGAAGCGGGAACTCGAGCGTCTTTCCCAGGAGATTCAGTCCCCCGACGTCTTTGAGGTGGTCTCGAAAGCCCTCGCCTAGGGCGGGTAGAGGGCCGGTAGGGGCGGTGGCGCCGGGGGCTTGCCCCTCGCCGAAAGCTTTCCGGCCAGGGCCTTCAGCTCGGCCCAGGCCATGCCCTGGCCCCTTTGGGCATGGCCATAGCGCTCTGCCCCCAGCGCTGAAACGGCCTGCTGCACGGCGCTTTGAACAGCTTCCGGAGCCCCCTGGCCGTCCCGGCTCCGCTGCCAACGCAGGAGCGCCGCGTAGGCGGCGTCCCGGTCTTCCGCCGCGAGGGCGGATTGCAGAGCCTTCCTAGGCGATTCCTGCGCGCCTTGCCCCGTGGAGCCGGGCGGGGCAGCCGATCGCCCTCGCCAGCGCCAGAGCCCCATCGCGCCAAGCAGCCCCAGTAGCGCGAGCAGGACCCCACCCCAGGCCGGTCCCCGGGGGACGCTGGCCTCTGGCACAACGTCTTCCGCCGAGGCTCGGTCGTCCTTAAGGGGTGCGATCGCGGGGGGCGGCGCTTCCCCCGGGTCTGCACCGAAGGTCGGGGCAGCCGCCGAGGGCTGGGGAGTAGGCGGCGTCGAAGGCAGGGTTGCCAGGGTGCCTTCCGCAACGGTGAGCTGGGCCCCGGGGAGCGTGGCGTAGCGGAGTTCGTCGGCTTGCGTATCCCACCAGGGCAGGGAAAGGGTGGGCAGGCGGAGCGCACCGGCTTCTTCCGGCATGAGCACCGTCACCATGCGCTGTTCGGCCTGAAGCCAGGGGCCCCGCACCGCCTCCTCGAGCGCGGTCTGGCTGTCGTAGGTGCGCAGCCCCGGGGCGCTGGGCGCGGGAAGGGGGGGCAGGGTAGAGGCCGCAATGCCCTCGGCCCTTAGGCGAAGGGTTTGTTCAAGGGGGACCCCGACCTGGGCCCTTTCCAGCGCTGGAGCATAGGTCGCCTCTAAGCTCAGGTTCCGGGCGGGAAGCCAGGGCGCCCCCTCGGGCCAGCCAGCGGGCACGGGCTTGATAGAGAGCTCATGGCGCGGGGTTTGGGCCCGAAGATTCTTCCGCCGGGTGCGGCCCCCCTCGGGGATGCGCACGGCCCCGGCAAAGCTCTGGGGCGGGAGGCGCAGGAGGCCGCTCCGCTGAGGAACCAGCGCGTAGCGCTGGGTAATGGTGTTGTAGCGCCGGCCGTCCCGCTGTTGCCGTCCCGGCTCCGCATCCCCTAGGGGATAGACCAGCACGTTGGGGATGGTGGGGGGCGGGGGGAAATCCCCGAAGAGCACGGCGCCGGCGGCGTACCAGAGGGACACGGTGAGCGTGAATTGCTCCTGCACGTAGGCATCATCGGTGCTCACGGCGCTTTCCATGAAGACCAGGGCGCGCAGGGCTTCCTGGGCCTCCGCGGAGGGCGCCGTCACCCGCACCCGTAGCGGTGGGCTTTCCTGGCCCTTAAAGCGGAGCGGGGGGATCTGCAGCGTGCCCCGGCGCTTGGGCTGAAGGGTAAGGGTCCAGCTCGTTTCCGATTCCGTTTGCCCGTTCACCAGGGTGAACTGGCTAGCCCGCTGCTGACTCATGATGACGAAGTCTTGCTCGAGGGGCGCGAAGTCCGGTTCGCCAATGAAGATTTGCTCATCGATGCGGAGGGTGAGGCGAAGGACGTCGTTTTCGTCGATGACCTCCCGGTCGGTCTCCGCGGTGAAGGCGGCGAGGGCGGAGGGGCTGAGCATCGCGAGGACCAGCAGCGCTAGGGAAAGCAGGGGTTTCACCAGGGCTGCTCCGATTCCGGGGCCCGGGGCAGGCCTTGGCGGTAGCGCCGCTCCGTCTCGTAGCGGAACTTCCGCTTGAGGAGCGCGCCGGGCTCGTCGCGTACGCGGCGAAGCCACTGCTCGAGGGCCTGCTCCGCTTCCTCTTCCGCCTGAGCGGCTTCGGCCGTTTGCTCTCCCGGCGTTTCCGCGGCGGCGGGGGTGTCCTCCTGGGCGCCATCGCTCGCATCGTCCCCGGGGTCCGCTTCCCCGCCTTCCCCCGCGTCCCCCGGTTCCTCCGGCGGCGCCTCCTGCCCCGATTCTTCGCTGTTGTTCCCGGCCTCTGCGTCACTGTCCCCGGGCTCGGGCTGATCCTTCTGCTTGCCTTGCTC
>RGAU01000017.1 GCA_009919975.1 Gammaproteobacteria bacterium | reverse complement strand
GGCGCGTCAAAAAAGCGGTAATTGCGCTGGTGCTGCGCATGCATGCGGTCTTTGTCAGCGCGCGTAATGCCCAGCAGACCATACAAGCCCCAGCCGTTCTCCCGGCGGCGGTCGATGTAGGGGCTTACCCACTGCGTCGGGTAGTAGTCATATTCCTCCACGTACTGGCTCGCCAGCGATGGGTCGGCGCGCACGGCGTCGTGGGCGGCGCAGACTTTGTCAGCCAAGGACTGGCGGCTTTGGCCCTGCAAAACATAAACGCGCCAGGGTTGCGTGTTCGTACCGGACGGTGCGCGGCTGGCAAGCTGCAAAATCGCCTCCAGATCGGAGCGCCGTACAGGCTGCTGCGTGAAGGCGCGCACCGACATCCGCGAATCAATCGCATCGTCCACGGGGCTGCGGGGGGAATGGCTCAAACCAAGTTCTCCAAAAAATGCATGAAATGCGGCACTGCATAAGCCGGCATGGGAAGAAGGACGCGGGATTGTGCCACCTGCGCGCCCGTGCCCACGAAGATGGCGTCGTAGTCCTTTTCGAGCACGGCGCCGAGGCTGTCCACGTAGTGGCGAAAGTGCTGCTTGATGCCCAGATCCAGCACGAAGCCCACTTCCTCATCGAGGACCTCGGGCGGTAGGCGGAACACGGGAATCTGGCTGCGCATGAAGCCCCCGGCCAGGGGCTGGTCATCGAACAGATCAATCTCGTAACCCAAGGGGGCGAGGTCTCGGGCCACGGTAAGGGAGGCGGGGCCCGCGCCGATCAGCGCCACCCGCCCCTGCTTTTTGATATCCGGGGCCACGGGCATAGCCGCCGACACATCACCCTTGTTATCCGCTGCCACGCGCTTTAAGCGGCAGATTGCGACCGGTTCTTCATCCACCCGGCCACGGCGACAGGCTGGTTCGCAGGGACGATCGCAGGTGCGCCCCAGCACCCCCGGGAAAACGTTGGATTCCCAGTTGACCATATAGGCCTCGCCATAGCGCTCCGCCGCAATCAGGCGAATGTACTCCGGCACCGGCGTATGAGCCGGACAGGCGTATTGGCAATCGACGACCTTGTGGAAGTATTCCGGATCTTTAATGTTGGTTGGCTTCATCGCCCCCCTCCCCCTGGTGTCTAGGCAACCCCCCTTTGGGCTGACGACGGGAGAACAGGAGACCGGCACAGCGTTACCCCAAAGGGACCTGAGGCCCTCTGGAGATCCACTATGTTTAAACGCTTTAGACCCAAGCGCGCCCCCTCACGGGCACGGCAGGAGGCAATCAAGGCCGAAGGTTGCGCCCGGATACCGCGCCCCCTACGCGATACCACTCCCCTCATGTCATCGAAAGTACACCTTTTATCTGGCGATGCGAAGCCCGTTGGGCGGCTAGGAAGCCGGGCAGAAATTGGGAGAAAAAGGGAAGCTTGGCACGGCGTCGCGAATCTTTTTGACAGCGATCAAGGGCTGTAGCACCCTTTATCTCAGCTTAAGGCTCAACGCGCCTTCTAGGACTACGCCCTTCTTGTTCATGCCACCTCGCCAATCCCATGGGTCATCCAAAGCGCGCCTTAAGGCAAAGCCCTGGCGGCATGGCGCCCTCGTGGCCCCCCTGTTACTCCTACTGCTTTTCAGTTCGGCCCTCGCGCCCTGGGCGGGTCTGGAACCGGATCCGCAGATCCCCTCCCTTGAAACCCTCGCCGAAGGCGATGCCCAGGAAGGGCCGACGGAGGAAAATTCAGAAGGGTCGCCCCATCCCTTCGGCGGCCTTGCCCTCGAGTCCACTCCTCACTCGACGCCTTCCCCCTATGCGGGCAACGATCACTTTGTCGCAACCCCGCGAGCCCATCAGCGGCACCCTCGAGCCCCCCCAATCCTCAGCTAAGCGTCACGCAATCGGCTAGCACCCAATCTTGCTCCACGGTGGGCGAGCCAGGGCTGGCCTCTGGATGCTTTGGTTCCTTGGCACTGCGCCAGGACGACTCGGGAAGGGCTTTATCATGAACCTATTGGCTTCACGCACGGCTGCGCTGGCGCTCTGTGCCAGCGTTTTTCTGACTGCTTGCGAACATGACGATCATCACGAAGAGGGGCATGGCCATACGGTGGTCAGCACGCAAGTCGTGCGCCGGGACGTCTCCCTAATCCGGGATTACGTGGCCCAAATTCACGCCCGCCGCCATATTGAAATCCGGGCCCTGGAGCGCGGCTACCTCCAAGAAATCCTCACTCAGGAGGGGGCGCGGGTGGACGCGGGGCAGATCCTTTTCCGGCTGAATCCCATTACCTTCGAAGCGGAGACGCAGCGGGCCGGCGCGGAAGCTAAGCTCGCCCGTCTTGAATATGAAAACGCAGCCCGGCTCGGGGCTAGCAACGTTATTTCTTCCGCAGAAGTCGCCCTGGCCGAGGCCCGCGCCGAGCGGGCCCAAGCGGAATTGGCGCTCGCCAAGGCGGAGCTGAACTTCACCACGCTCCGGGCGCCCTTCCCCGGAATCGTCGATCGCTTCCATGCGCAAGAAGGCAGCCTGGTGGAAGAAGGCCATCCCATCACGACCCTGTCCGACAACCGAACCATGTGGGTGTACTTCAATGTGCCCGAGGTGGAGTACCTCAGCTACATGGCCGGCGGCCTTGCCGTAGGCGAAGAGCGCGCGGAGCTTTTCACCGCCGACGGCCGCAGCTATCCCGTCCAGGGCACGGTTAGTGCAATTGAAGCGGACTTTAACAATCAGACGGGCACCATCCCGTTCCGGGCCGATTTCCCCAACCCCACGGGCGTACTGCGGCATGGTCAGACCGGCACGGTTCGGCTCACGCAGGTGGCTGAGCAAGCCTTGGTGATCCCGCAAAAGGCCGTTTTCGAAATTCTCGACCAGCGCTTCGTCTACGTCGTGGATGCGGACTCCGTCGTGCACCAGCGTGGCATCGCGATTGGCACAGAGGTGGAAGACCTTTTCGTCGTAGAACGGGGCCTCGAGCCCGGCGAGTCGGTCATCATCGATGGCCTACGCCACGTGAGCGATGGGAAAGAGGCCAAGGTTCGCGCAGTGAGCGCCGAGGAAGCCCTTGCCAATCTCAAGTGGGCGGCGGAGTAACCCTATGTTCTCCAAAATCCTCCATCGCCCCGCCCTTGCAATCGTGATCTCCCTGATCTTGCTGTTCCTCGGGGGACTTTCCATCGCGCGCCTACCGGTTTCCCAGTTCCCCGACGTTTCGCCGCCCATGGTGATGATCAGCATCGCCTACCCGGGGGCAAGCGCAAAGGTCCTAGAGGACTCCGTACTGATTCCCCTCGAACGGTCCATCAATGGCGTTCAGGGCATGAAATACATGACCTCCGACGCCACCAGCGCCGGGGAAGCGGTTATCCAGGTGGTCTTCCATCAAGGCACGGATCCAAACCAAGCCGTGGTGAACGTGATCAACCGGGTCGATCAGGTAAAGACGCGCCTACCGCCCCTCGTTCAGCGGGAAGGGATCATCGTTAACCGCATGCAGCCGAACATGCTCATGTACGTCAACCTCTACAGCTTGGCTGACGACGCGGACATGAAGTTTCTCTTTAACTACGCGGGCGTGAACATTATCCCCGAGCTCCAACGCATTCGCGGCATCGCCAGCGCCAAGATCCTCGGGAGTCGCCAATACGCCATGCGGATCTGGCTGAAGCCAGACCGCATGCGGGCCTATGGCATCTCAACGGAACGGGTCATGGAAGCCCTCGACGAGCAAAGCATGATCGGCTCCCCGGGCCGCCTGGGTCGGGCGTCGGGGAAAACCTCCCAAGCGCTGGAATACGTGCTGACCTACAAGGGGCGCTACAACACGAAGGAGGAGTACGAAGGCATCATCCTCCGCGCCACGGAGGAAGGGGAGATTCTGCATCTCCGAGACGTCGCCGAGGTTGAGCTGGGCAGCGAGTTCTATGACATCTACTCCAACCTAGATGGGCACCCTTCGGCTGCCATCGTGCTCAAGCAAAGCCCGGGCAGCAATGCGCGGGAGGTGATCGACGAGGTGAAGGAGACTGTCGAGCGCTTCAAGCGCGAATCCTTTCCCGCCGGCATGGACTACGAGATCAGCTACGACGTCGCCAGCTTCCTCGATGCCTCCATTGAGCAAGTATTGGAGACACTGTTTGAAGCCTTTGTCCTCGTGGCCTTGGTGGTTTTCCTCTTCCTAGGAGACTGGCGCTCAACCCTGATCCCCACCCTAGCCGTGCCCGTATCCCTTGTGGGGACCTTCTTCTTCATGCAGCTGCTGGGGGTGAACATTAACCTCATCACCCTTTTTGCTCTCGTTTTAGCCATCGGCATCGTGGTGGATAACGCGATCGTGGTGGTGGAAGCGGTTCACGCAAAGATGGAGGAAACGGGCCTCGGCGCCTACCGCGCCACCCAGCAGGTGATGCACGAAATCAGCGGCGCCATTATCGCGATCACCCTGGTGATGACCGCGGTATTTGTCCCCGTGACCTTCATGCCAGGCGCCGTCGGGGTATTTTATCGCCAATTCTCCATCACCATGGCCGTAGCGATCGTCCTCTCGGGGTTGATCGCCCTCACCCTCACCCCCGTGCTCTGCGCCATGCTTCTTAAGCC
Source organism: Gammaproteobacteria bacterium (assembly GCA_009919975.1). GTDB lineage: Bacteria > Pseudomonadota > Gammaproteobacteria > Pseudomonadales > Azotimanducaceae > Salivita. The sequence continues at coordinate 15,635 of RGAU01000017.1, read as the reverse complement.
TCAGCACGGGGAGGGCGCCGCGAAGGGCCCCCTTGGCCGCGCCCTAGCGGCCTTTAATCGGGGCTTTGAAGCACTGGCCGGACGGTACGTGGACACGCTCCGAGGCCTCGTGCCACGGCGTTTGGCCACCTTCGTCATTCTGATCGCGTCCCTCGCGGGCATTGCAATCCTGAATCAGCAAATGCCCTCAGGCTTCATCCCAAATGAAGACCAGGGAATGATCTATGCGATCGTGCAAACGCCTCCCGGGTCAACCCTGGAACGCACTTACGCGAAGTCCCTCGAGCTCCAGGCTATTGCCGAACATGTGGAAGGGGTGCAATCCGTTTCCGCCCTAGCCGGTTACGAGGTCCTAACGGAAGGGCGCGGTTCCAACGCGGGGACCTGCCTTATCAACCTGAAACCCTGGCACGAGCGGACCAACGGGGTAGAAGATGTGATCCGGGAGCTGGAGGAGGCGGCTCAAGCCGAAATTTCCGGCGCGACCATCGAGTTCTTCGAACCCCCAGCCGTGCCTGGCTTCGGCGCTGCCGGGGGCTTTGCCCTACGGCTGCTCGATAAGACCAACACCGGCGACTATGCCCGTCTTGGGGAGGTCAACGACCGCTTTATGGCGGCCCTGCGAGCTCGCCCCGAGCTCCGCGGCCTATTCACTTTCTTTAGTGATGACTACCCCCAATACGAGCTCATCATCGATAACGAAGTGGCCATGCAAAAAGGCGTATCCATCAAGAAGGCTATGGATACGCTCGGTATCCTCGTGGGCAGCACCTACGAGCAAGGCTTCATCCGCTTCGGACAGTTCTTCAAGGTCTACGTCCAGGCCGATGCCCCCTACCGCCGCATGCCTAGCGACCTCGCTAACCTCTTTGTGGAGAACGAGGAAGGGGAAATGGTGCCCTACTCGGCATTCATGAAGTTGGAGAAGCGTCAGGGCCTCAATGAGATCACCCGCTACAACGTGTATCCCTCTTCATCGATCCAGGGGGCACCGGCAGCGGGCTATAGCAGCGGCGATGCCATCGCCGCCATCCAGGCGGTAGCCGAGGAAGTTCTACCGCAAGGTTTTGCCATCGACTGGGCAGGCCTAGCGCTAGACGAGGCGAATCGCGGGAACGAAGCGCTCTATATTTTTCTAGTGGTGATCATCTTCGTTTACCTCGTGCTCGTCGCGCAGTACGAAAGCTTCCTCCTACCCCTTGCCGTTATTCTGTCCCTGCCCGTTGGGGTGCTCGGATCCTTTCTGCTACTCAAGCTCATGGGGCTCCAGAACAACGTCTATGCCCAGATTGGCCTAGTCATGCTGGTCGGCCTTTTAGGGAAGAACGCCATTCTCATCGTCGAGTTTGCGGTGCAGAAGCAGCAAGCGGGGCTACCAATCCTCGAGGCCGCAATCGAAGGGGCTCGGGTTCGGCTTCGCCCCATTCTCATGACCTCCTTTGCTTTTATCGCCGGGCTGATCCCCCTCGTCATGGCCTCCGGGGCCGGCGCCATCGGCAATCGCACGATCGGAGCATCCTCCGCCGGCGGCATGCTCCTGGGAACAATTTTGGGGGTAATGATTATTCCCGGGCTGTACTACGTCTTCGCCCGTCTAGCAGACGGCAAGGACCTCATCCGCGACGAGCACAACACGCCGCTCACGGAAGTGATGGAATACGGAGAGCAATGATCATGGTCCAAGCAAAACGCACCCCATTTAAAACGTTGGCTGGTCTGGCTCTGGTTGCCGTGGTCACCTCCGGATGCGCCAATTTTGGCCCTAAGGCTTCCACGCCAGCGCTGGCCCTCGGGACTTTTCCAGACCAGTACCCAGAGGACCTTGCTGCGGAAGGACAGCCGGCTGCGCCGGCGCCCCTGGAAAGTTTCTTCCAGGATCCAACGCTTCAGGGCCTTATCAAGGAAGCGCTAGAAAACAACCAGGAGCGGGCCCTGGTGCTTCAGGAACTGCGCATGGCGAAGAACGAAGTCCAGGCGCGCGGCGGGGAGCTTTGGCCCTTCCTACGCCTGGGCGGAGGCTGGGATAGGGAGAAGGTCGGGCGTTATACGCGTCACGGCGCGGTGGAAGAGAGCCTAGAGCTCACCCATGAAAAAAACTTCCCCGACCCCCTCAGTAACTTCCGCCTTGGCGCCCAAGTATCCTGGGAAGTCGACATTTGGCGCCGCCTCCGAAACGAGCGGGACAGCGCGATCATGCGCTACCTCAGCTCCCTGGAGGGACAACGCTTTATGGTCACCCACCTCATCGCGGAAGTGGCGGAAACCTACTATGCGCTTCGGGCTCTCGACAGTCGCCTAGCGATTCTGAACAACACGATCGGCTTGCAAAAAGATGCCCTTGCCCTGGTTCGCCTGCAGAAGGACGCCGCCGTAACCACTCAGCTCGCGGTAACCAAGTTCGAAGCGGAGGTGCTGAAGAACCAGAGCGAACGGGTCGTGCTCCAGCAGGAACGGGTGCAGGAGGAAAACCGTCTGCACTTCCTCCTCGGCCGCTACCCGACAGAGCTGACCCGTCCTAGCGAGGATTTCGCTGAGCTCCAACCCCCGAGCCTGGCCATCGGCCTGCCAACGGACCTGCTCCGCCAGCGTCCCGATGTCCGCGCGGCGGAACGGGCCGTTCAGGCCGCAGCGCTAGACGTCGCCGCGGCCCGGGCGCGCTTTTATCCGGCCCTCGACCTCTCTGCCGCCTTCGGCGCCGAAGCCTTCCAGCTTGGCCGCTTCGATGCCAACCCCGCCTCCCGGGCCTACGGCATCGGCGTGGATTTCCTCGCGCCGCTGCTGAATCGGGCTGGCCTCAAGGCCGCCTACGGCAACGCCACCGCCGAACAGGAACAAGCCTTGCTGCGCTACCAGCAAACCAGCTTGAAGGCTTATCTGGATGTGCTGAACCAGCTCAATGCCCTTCGCAACCTATCGGAGAGCGCGACGCTCAAGGCTCAGCAGGTGGCAACCCTGGGTAACTCCGTGGAAGCGGCTAGTCGACTGTTTAGCTCAGCCCGCGCCGATTACATGGAGGTACTCATGACGCAGCGGGACGCCCTGGAGTCTCGCCTCGATCTCATTGACCTCCGAGAGCAGCAGTTTCAAGCCGCGATTCGCGCCTATGCGGCCCTCGGGGGCGGCGCACCGGCGCCCGATCCCAGCTAAGGCCTCCCCGGCCTAAGCGCGTTCCCCGAGCTCGGCGCCGCCCTGGCGTCGCTGCTCGGGGCTTTTTAGATTTTGCTTCTCTAAGTACTTCCGCTGCTTGGCAAGCGATAGCCAGGGAAAGCGCCGCGGCAAGCCAAGGCGTTGGCTTGCCTGCGCCGCCGGGCTTTTCGGCTGGGGGACGCGCTCCGCAAGGCGGGCGATCGTGCGGACGGCGAGGCGCCCGGCCCTAGACAGATCGTACTCCGGACCCAGGGCGAGGATCGTCCGCACCGAGGGCGGGAGAAGGGAGATTGAAGCCGCGGCCATCTGACTTTGAAGCCACCGAGGTATGCCCGGCGCCGCGCGCCCAGAACGCATGATGTCGAGGAACTCCTCATTGATCCGATGGGGCTCGAAGCCGGCAGTCATCGCTTCGCACAAGGCATAAAACGCCTCGAGACTCGTCGGCGGGGAGAGCGCGCCGTAGAGCCTCCCCACCGTCACCGCATCGGCGAAGAAACGATCAATCTCCTCCGGGGTTAGCGGCGCTACGAAACGGTGGTAGGCCATGGCAAAGCCGTAGCTGGCCGTCGCCGAAACCCAATTCGCCAACTCCGGATCGGAAGCCTCATAGGCTTGCCCCGTCGGGGTTTCCCCCTTAACCCGGGCGTGAAGCTTACCGATCCGCGCGGTCACCTGATCTGCAGCGGAGCGCGGCCCAAAGACGCCAATCTGCGCCGCCATGGCGGTACGCTGGCCCCGACCCAGAGGATCCTTAGGAAAGACCGAATGATCCCATACGCCGCTACGAATGCGGGGATCCGCGAACTCGAGAAGCACGGCACATACGCCGCCCAAGGCAAGCGCGACGGGGTTTTTATAAACCCGCCAATGCACAGAGCCGGGGCGAGCATAGGCCGGCTCACCCCGGGGCGCGGTGAAATCGATGTCCCAACCCATATAGCGTTTCATGACCGGACTTCCTTACTCGGCATGGAGGCCTTGCGCCCTTAGGCGACTAGGCTCTTAGTATAGCGAACAGAAGCTTTGCCCACGGCGCGTCGCGGCGCCTAAGGAACTTCGAAGGTGACGGAAACACAGCAGGCCTGGCAGCGCCTAGGCGCGCACCTTGGTGCCTCCGTGGAAAGCGTAGAACGCCTTACCGGGGGCGTATCCGCGGAGGTTTATCTTCTTACTTTGCGAAAAGCGACAGGGATAAGGGAGCACGTGGTCCTGCGGGAAAAAGCCACCACCCTAGCCCAGGAGCTTTTGGCCATGCGCCACGCCCGGAGCCAGGGCTTACCGGTGCCGCCGGTCACGGCGATCCCAGAAGGCCTAACGCCCTCCGGGCTGCCCGCGCTTGCTATGCCCTGGGTCGCTGGCACCACCGCTATCGATCAAGCTCACCCCGAACCCCAGCTTCGGGCCATGGCGGATGCACTCGTCGCGCTTCATCAGCTGCCCACGAAGGGCTTGGAACCGCTGCCCAGACTCCTTGATCCCCTGCCCGAGCTCCCAGGCTTTCTTGCCGTCGATCCCGCCTTCGAACCTATCGCAGCCTGGCTTTCCCGCCGGCCATCGACGCCGTATCGGGGCACCTTGGCCCTACTCCACGGAGATTTCTGGCCGGGCAATCTGCTTTGGCGGGAAGGCAGCTTGCAGGCCATGCTGGATTGGGAGGACACCCACCTCGGGGATCCCCACGTGGATGTCGCGCTCACGCGCCTTGAACTGCGCTATCTGCTTGGTTCGGAAGGCACGGGAAGCTTTACCACGCGCTATCGAGCTCAGGCCTCGCTAGATGAGGAGCGGCTTGCCCTCTGGGACTGCTACGTCGCTGCGGCGGCCCTGACCTACATGGGCAGTTGGGGGCTGCCGAAAGACGAAGTCGCCCACATGCGCCGGGAAGCCACCGCATTTATTCATGAGGCGGCGGCGTACCTCAGCGCCCTGTCCTAGAAGCGCCGCAGGTAACTGAGCTGGAGATGAACGCCTTGATTCTGAAGCCCCGGGTTTGAGCTTCCTTCCCGAGGATCCTCCCCGGGAGCGAAATTGTCAGCGAGGTCCTGTCCCCAGAACGCCTTGAGCGTCAGGCCTTGGGGCATCTCCCAGTGCAGGCCTAGGCCCCCGCCGAGAATCTCGGCCCTTCGGGTCGTGTCCTTCACGGTCGAGTTCGGCGTCACATTCCCTTCATCCCAGGCCGCGCCCCCATCAAGAAAGGCAACCAAGGACAGGCCGTAAAGGCGGGACCGATCCCCGGTCTGAAAAGGCGCATAGGCCAACTCAACGTTCAGGCCCACGCCATTGTCCCGCACCAGCAGGTTCTCTCGATAGCCACGTACCGTGCTAGCGCCGCCGAGGGACAGCTTCTCCGCGGCTAAGAGAGGATCGCGACTGAACTGAGCTAGGCCCCTTGCCGTTAGGGTCCAGTGCGGCGCAAGGCGATACTGAAACTGACCTTGCAAGAGCGCCAAAAGGAAGGTTCCGTCGGCCTCCACCAAGGCCCCGGGAGCAGCCCGGGTCGTGCCCCGCCCCCGCAAGCCCCGTCGCAGCGTGCCTCGAAGTGCGAGCACTTGCGCTTCACCCCGATAAACGTAGTCAAGGGCCAGAGACGCGGCATTCACCCCGGCTTCGCCATCCACGGCCCCCGGCGAAAGAGAGAACCGCTCCCCAAGGAGCTTGGTGACCGTGACGCGGCGTTCAAACGCGAGCGAGGTACTAAGGCGAGAGCGAAGGCGCTCTCGCAAGGGCGCTTGGAGCTGGAGACCGTAGCGATCCGTTTGGCTTTCAATAGCTAGGGCCGAAAAGGGCGCCTCAAGCACCTGCGCCTCATCGCGCGACCAAAACACTGCGAGGGTGGCATCGGCCGCATTCAGGGGACGGCGGTAGTGAAGGGCGCCTGCGTCACTCCCTTCGCTATGGGCGATGGAAAGAGCAAGTTGATCTCCCTGCCCCGTGACGTTCTGGTGGCTCAAATTGATCCGGCCACTTTCGGCGCCAATGCTTTCTGGACGATGGTTGTCCACGCTGAGGCCCAGGGCCCAAGGCTGGGCCTCCTCCACGGCCACGGCCAGCACCGCCTCGCCCGGGCGCCCTCCGGGCCGCAGGGACGCATCCAACCGGGCGACCTGCTGGTCCTCCTGCGCCCCCAGAAGCGCTTCCTGGAGCGTTTCAAGACGCAGAGGACCGGTGAGTCGACGCGCTAGGCGCGCCTGCACGTAAGCCGGATCGAGACGACCATCGCTGGTCACTTCAATTCGAGCGAGAGTCCCCTCGTCAATCTGGAGCCGAAAGCGACCGGCGCCGAGGCGTTGATCCGGAATCGTCACCTGAGCCTGAAGGTAGCCAGCCTCGGCATAAAAAGCCGCCACCTCGTCCCGCAGCGCCTGCGCCTCCGCAAGGGTCAGCACGCGACCCTCGTAGGCCGCCTTAAGCCGGCGCTTCTCTACCTCCGGCAAGGTATGGGCCCCAGCCAATTCAAGGCTCGCCACCAAAAAGCTCGGCGCATCCCAGGCGGCCAGATCCGGGGGCAAGGCAATACTTCCCACCGCGGGCCCAGCCAGAGCCGGGACGCTACTTGAGAGGGCCAGCGCCAGCCCAAGGCGGAGCCGACGGGCCCAGAAGGGTAAGCAGCCCGGCTTCATTGGTTGGCCCCCACCAGCAGGTAGGGCGCCCAATAGCTCGGGGCGGCAAAGGCTTTTTGACGGAGCAGGGAAAGCTGAGCCTGGCGAAGGGCTTCCGCCTTCCCGAGGCCGCGCTGAAACACCCCTTCGTAAAACGCTTCCACCAAGGCAGCCGTGGCCGCATCGCTAATAAACCAGAGCGAAGCCACGGCGGAACGGGCGCCGGCCTGCACCGCAACCCCGGCCAAGCCCAGAGCCGCCCGCTCATCCCCCGCCGCGGTCTGGCAGGCGGAAAGCATTAGCAAATCAAGCGGTGGCTGATCATCGCCGCCTAGGAGGGATTCCAGGGCCCGAAGGGACAGCACATCTTCGTAGGTGAGGAGAAAAGATTGGCGGTGATCGCTAGAGAACGTCCCATGGGTTGCGAAATGGGCAATGTGATAGTCGCCCTCCGCAAAACGGCGACGCACCGCCGCTTCGCTAAAGGCCTGATTGAACACCACGTCAGCGGAAAAACGGGATTCCAAAAGCGACACTTCCCGTGCCACGCCCGGCAAGGGCGAAAAGCCTTGTACGGCGTCGGAGAGGCCGCCAACCAGCAATGCCGGGGCAGCATTACTGGCGACTCGCTTACCCCGCCGCGCGAGGGCCAGCGCGGGTACGGTGACAAAGGCATAGCGCTCCAGCAGGTACCGCTGCCCGTCATGCAGCGCGGCAAGCGGTATGGTGCGCAAGACCCCATCGGGGATGACCAGCAGAGTTTGGATACCCTGAAGCGCCCCCTGCTGTTCCAGCGGCGCAAGGAGCCAGCTATAGAGGGTCTGCCCATCCTCTCGTCCGGCCGTGGGATCCTCCCCCTGTTCAATCGCTAGGCGAAAGGCCGTGACCACTTCCCGAACCCGCTCCCGAGGAACAGCAATGGTCTCTAGGCGATAGCCTTCGTCGCGGCGCAGCAGCAACGTCAGGCGATCCTCCAGGAGGATGGGATAGAGCGCCGCGGAACCTGGGCCGAGCGATTCGGTCTCGTTTTGCGTCACGCACTGCCGGGCAAAATAGTCTTCCACTTCTGCTGTCCGCTGCGCCTCCAGCACCCCTTGGACTTGGGCAAGCAAGGCCGCTCGCTCATCGCCCTGAGCGTACTCCGCCTGCCGCAGCAACACGTCCACATAACGCTCATAAACGGGCACCATGGTGCGAAAAAAGAGGTCAGAAGAGCGACTCGGCAACCGTGCTCGTACCTCGCCGAGCAGAGCAACGGCGAGGGCAAGGTGATGTTCTGCCTCCGCTATTGCACCGCGGGCAAGGGCCCGCTCCCCAAGACGCCAGCGCCAGCGATAGCGCGCCTCAAGGGCCCCACTTCGCTGGGCCAGCATCAAAGCCAGGCCGTAAAGCGTTTCAGCTGCGGCCTGATCACCCCCACGCTGCGCCGCTTCCCCCTGCATGCCCAGGGCAAAGCTGCGCAGGCGATCGTCTCCCTGTGCCCGCCCCGTAGCCTCCGCACGGAGCAAAGCCTTAGCCTCGCGGGCTTGCAGCTCCACGGCGGTGGCACCGGAAAGGTTCTCAGCAAAGCGACCCAACAGTTCCGCGTAGTTCAGGTTGAGGGCGCCTTGCCCTGCCCCTTCTTGCCCCGCCATGCGTGCTTCCACGGCATCGAGACGCTGTGAAAGCTGCGCGTTCCGTGCGAGGCGACGAAGGCTTATTTGCGCGCGCCGCAACATGGCGCCGCTCTCCAGCGATCGAGACGCCGCTCCACGAGTCGCCGGGGCCGCCGCAGCGGGCTTTAAACGCAAATCCTCCTCCCAGCTGTCTGGCAGACCGAGGAGCGCCCGCAGAAGGTTTAATTCCCCTTCCAACGGTAAGGGAACGCCCTTCGGTAGACTGCGTTCGGCCTCCAATAGCAGCGCATAGGCCCCAAGCCAATCTGAACGCATCAACCGTAAAGCCGCACCCTGATTCAGCAGCGCCCGCTCCAGCGTCGACCCCGAGGGGACGGCCTGAAGCCCCGCTTCCACTGCTTCTTCCGCCGCCTCGAGGGCGTTATCAGCCAGCGCAGCTTCGGCGATCTCCAACGCCTCGGCGGGGTCGATCTGCGCAGCCTGCGCGCCCCAGCAAAGGGTAGCGAGTAGCAAGGCGAGGACGAGGCCTTTCATCGCTTTGCCCCGCAGTTCACGGTCCACTCCGAAGCACCGGCTCGACTAAGGGGCGCGCCGGGAAGCGGCTCCAGGGGCCGGAGAGGCGCTCTTTGAAGGCGAAGCCCCCCCTCGCCGCCGGCGGCGGCGCAAAGGCTAAGATCCAGGGCCGGGACCATCAGAGGCGTGGTCGACTGCCCGGAAATCACCGCATTCAGATCGATATCCGGAGCCTCAATGTTGACGGTCCCCGCATTTCCCGTATTGGAGTCGGCGCTAATTCGAGAGAATAGGTCAGGGACCACGGCATCGGCGAAGATATCGACCTTCCCGCCGTTGCCCGCATCCGCTTCGGCGAGAATTGACGCATTTTCCAAAACGAAGAAGGTCGTTTCGAGCCGAAGGTCGCCCCCATTACCTAGGGCCCCGGCGGAGGCTTGGATGGCCGCGCCGTCGAGAAAGATTTCGCTGCCTAAGGTCTGAACGAAAATATCGCCGCCCTGGGCCAGCCGCGCATCCGTGGACAGGCGAGACCCTGCGGCCATGTCGAGGCGTTGCCCTAGAACGAGACGGATACTCCCTGACCAAAGCTCTCACTGACGATGGCGGCGTCTTCTCCCAGCATGAGGCGGCTCGCCTCAAGTTGAATGTCGCCAGCGGCCCCAACGCCCTGGGAAGAGGTGCTAATGCGCGAGGCTTCCCCCCCCAAGGCGCCTGAAAGCCACACCTCCCCATCCGCGCGAAGAGTGATCGCGCCGCCGGCCCCGGTCGCACCTTGGCGGCTTTCCGCCACCAGAGAAACCCCATCGAGCGTCAGCTCCGCAGCCTCAAGCGTCAGCGCGCCCGCCTCGGCCGCCGCCTCCGTGCTGCTCTCCACTTCCGTTTGCGCAAGCGTTAGCGCCTCCAGGGCCGACACCCGAATCTCTGCCGGCGTCGCCTTTTCGCCGCCCGCGGTGGTGGTCGCTAGGCGGCTCTCCGAAAGGGAAATCGTGTTGCCAGTCAGAAGAAGGCGTCCTGCCGGACCCGCAAAGGGCGCGACGTCAGGATTGATCTCGCTCGTACTGCTGACCCCTAGCCGCACCGCCGTCAGCGTCGGCGCCGAAATCGCAATGCGCCCTGCCGCACCCGGGCCACGGACGGAGGTGGAAAGGATGGTCGACGACAGATCCATGGAGGAGAGCGCTTCAAGGGTAAGGACCCCCGCATTGCTTTCGCCGCTGGTGGAAACGGCCCGAGAGGTAAAAACATTCCCCTCCGTCAGGGTCATGTCTGCACCGGCAAGGGAAATATTCCCCGCATCGCCCGTGCTCGGTCCCCGGGCTTCTGCTAAGGCCGCTAGGCCCTGAATGACCAGCCTGGGGGCAGAGAGCTCAATGGCGCCTGCCGGCGCGGCACCCAAAGTGCTTGTCTCAAGCCGCGACGCGGTCAGGCTAAGGGCCTCCGTAGCAGAAAGCGCGATGAGCGCTGGCTCTTCGGCCGCCGTGGCCGCGGTCTCCGTACTCAACAGCACAGCCTGCAGGGAAAGGGTATCGCCATTCACGCGCAATGCCCCTGCTGGCCCCACCGCACCATCCGGCGCCCGAGGATCAGCCGAGGAGGTACTGGCTAGGGTCGTGCCAGAGAGCGAGACCTTTGGCGCAAACAGTCCGACGACGCCGGCAGATCCCGAGCCCGTTACGGAACTCTCCACAATGCTCTCTCCGGCGAACACCAGGGTATTGCCGGCCTCCACCAAGATGCCGCCCCCATCTCCCCCATCAGAGAAGACCTTGGACGAAAGGCGGCTCGTTCCGATGACGGCAATATCGTCCCCAAAGAGCCCTACGCGCCCGGCGTTTCCTTGCGCGTCAACGAGGGAAAGGGCTTGGGCCGTGCTATTTTCAAGCTGAAGAACGGGCGCACGAAGGAGCACGTTACCCGCATCCCCGAGCGCAGCGGCATCGGCACGCAGCTCACTGCCGACCACCCCGAGCCGTTCCAGGGCCTCGACCGCAATAGTGCCGGCTCGCGCCCGCTGGCTCGCACTGCTGACCGTTTCCAGCAAGCTATCGGCAAGATCAATACGCTGCCCTTTTAGGGAAACGAGGCCCGCCGCCCCAATTTCTGGGCCAAACACTGCCTGAGAAACACTAGAAAGGGCGGAACCCTGAAGGGTTAGGTCGGGTGCGCTCAGCGTGATCGCTCCCGCGTTCCCCGCACCCCGACTGGTGGTCACCAGCGTCGAACCCGTCGCATCTAGCTGCTCCGTCGCCTCCACGCGGAGCAAGCCCGCATCCCCACCGCCGTCGTTCGTCTCTGAAGAAAGACGCGTCCCCGGGGACAGGGTGATCGTCCTCCCTTGTAAAAGGATGTCGCCTGCAGCCCCCGTCGCGCCCCGCGCAGCATTTGCCGAAAGGCTCGCGCCAGCGAGCGTCAGGGCTGGTGCTGTCAACCGAATCCGCCCCGCCGCCCCGGCCCCTGAAGCCGTGCTTTGCAGCAGCCCGTCCTGAAGGGTGATGTCCCCCGTTGCGTCCAGGGTAAGGCGGCCCGGCTCAGCTTGGGGGTCAGAGGCTTCGCTGGCCACGCTCAATTCCGCCTGCGCTAGGCTCAAGGTCTCCCCAGTCAGGGCAATGGTCCCCGCAGCACCTACGGTTCCGGCCGGGGGCGGACTGATCGCGAGACGCCCGAGGGCGCCGAGGGAAAAGGGCAAGCTCGCCTGTAGCTCCGCCAGGGCCTGGCCGTCCAAGCCCGCCACAAGCGCCTCAACCAACCCCGTCGGGGTCGTGGCGCCTAAGGTGAGGCCCGTGCGCGCTTCAAGTAGGGGCGTGAGCGCCTCGATGAACTCCGTCAAAGAATCCGCCCGAAGGGACAACCCAAATTGTTCATTCAATGCGACGACCGCATCGTTCAAAAGAAGCACTTGGGATGCCAAGCTTTCCGAGGTGCTGGTGAGCGTTGCCTCTTGCAACACCACGGAGGGGGCATCTAGCCGGACAGCGCCGCCGTTGCCAGCGCCCAGGGCTGAGGAACCCAGACGGCTGCCTTCCTTCACGGTAAGGCTCTGCGAGGCCTCAAGGGTGACGGCCCCGCCATTGCCTTGCCCCGTGAGCGAAGCAGACGTCACAAGGCTGTTTGCCGTCACTTCGACCACTTCACCGGCCAGGGTAATCGCTCCGCCATCGCCCGTTGCTGCGCCCAAGCTTTCCGAGCGCACATCCGTAGCCCTTAGGGAGAGCGCGGGCGCCTCGAGCACCACCGAGCCCGCGGCTACCGCCCCCGTAGTATTGGCCTCAATACGACTCGCGGTAAGCGTGAGCGCCTCGGTGGCGCGCACGGCTACGCGAGACGGTGTCCCCGTCAGACTCCGATTCGAAGCGGTGAGGACCGAATCACGAAACGTTACCGTTTCTCCCTGAAGCGCGAGGCGCCCCTCGCTTCCGCCAGCGCTTCGCGTCGACAGCCTAGACGAATCCAAGCGAACCAGTTGCCCGCCAACAATCGCCAATTCAGAACGGGCCGCCAGGCTTTCGGTGCCAGCTGGGTGCTCCGTCAAGAGATCGACGTCCGACAAGAATACCTCCCCACCCCCTCCGACAACGGGCGCGGTCGAGAAGTAGTCGTCGAGGACGCTGCGCCCGCCAGCGCCGGGGGCGAACACCCCGAGGGACGGTGCTTCGAGCCGCGTAGCGACCAAGGAAATCTGCGGCGCAGTGAGTGATAGTGCTTCGGTGAAGCGAAGCGTTGCGCCTTGCATCGCAAGGGCGGCGCCCCCCACTCCAAGCAAAAACGCCTCTGGCGTCCCAGGAGAGAGCCCCTCCCCGGCGCCAAAAAGCTGGCTATCGCTAAAGCGAAGGTTCTCCGCCACGCCAAGATGGAGACTTTTAACCCCATTGAACGCCCCCCCTTCGGCAACGGAGATGCCCGATCCGTTGAGGATATAAAGCGAGATCGCGCCCGGCCCTGGGGCATTGAGCTCGGTTACCTCCAGAACGCCCGAAAACAGGCTGTTCTCGGATCCGGAGACCCGGGCAAGCACCCGTTCGATGCCTGGCGCTGTCTGAATTTGCAGGCGCTGTCCTGCATAGAGGCTCAAGCCGGAAAAGCTCAGGAATTGATTCGGGCCAACCACCCGGGCTGAAGAGGCGGGCACGGTGCCAAGCCCCTCCGCGTTAAAGGACAGGGCCCCAGCCAGCGCAAAGGCGTTATCGAAACGAACGGGCGAGAAACTCACGGAGGTGGGCGGACTCACCGCTAGCGCGACACCCTCCCCGACGGCACGCACCCGAAACTGCTCTCCGGCCGCAAAATTCACCGTATCTGCTTGATGCAGAAAAAGGGTGCTCGCCGTGTCCAAGCGGGCATTTGGGCCCACAACCATACCCTGAGGATTAAGAAGGTAGAGCGTCGCGTCGGCCGACAGAGCGCCTTCGATGCGCGTCCCCTCGAGCCCCGTTACGCGGGCAACAATGGCCTGAATAGACGGCGACAGGGCTTGGAAGTGCAGACTTTCCTCCAGCCCAACGGATAGATGCTCGAAGCTATGAAAGAGGTTTTGCCCATTCGCCCCAAGGGAGCCAAAGGCCTCGGGCACAACCATCGCGCCGGAGAGGGACCCGGCGGGGCCAAGGGAACCGTCAAAGGCCAGGTCCGCCTGCCCTGCGCCAGGCAGGCTTAGGAGACTCAAGGGAATGATCCGCAGGGGGATCAAAAACCGTTTCCTCGGCGGCTGCCATGGCATCGGGGCCCCACCTAATTAATGAATACCATTGTGTTCTACCGAAGACCCCGCACCGTGTCCAGAACAGTCAGGCACGGCCGCAGCTACGCACGCTCCGTCTTCCTGCCCAGCACCTCCTGAATTTCCTCGAGGCTGAGCCCTTTCGTCTCCGGGGCATACTTAATCACCAAGAGCGCCCCGAGGATGGGGCCGATGGCCACCAGCGTGATGGCCCAGGAAATGCCCATCACCGGGATCAGGGCCGCAATCATCAGCGGAACGAGCACTTCCGATACGCGGCCAAACAGGTTAGTGGTCCAGCCGTAGCCCGTGGCCCGCAGATCCGTGGGGAAAAGTTCCGAGGCATACACATGGGTCGCCCCAATTGCGCAGTTGAAGAAAAACACCGTCGCGATGTGCCAGAAATACTGCCCCGGCACGGTTTGGGTATGGAAAAGGCCCACAATGGCCACGGCAGCAATGGCGTAGAAGGCGGCACAGGTGATCTTCCGCCCCAGGCGATCGATGAGCTGTCCCGCAAGAAGGTGACCAAAGGCCCCGGCGATGTAGGCCCACATCACGACATCGCCCACCTCCGCTGGCGTCATCCCGACGTCTTCCCGAGCATAAATGGCCCAGTAGGCCACGGACGGCGCGATCACGAGGTAAACGCAGTTCCACAGCAGAGAAACGATGTTCACCCGGGGCAGGTACTGGGGCTCAAAGAGCCGCTTAGCCTCCTTCACCTGGTGCGCTAGGGTCTGGCCTAGGGTCATGGCGGCCCGGCTCGAGGCAACGGCCGTAAAGCGGGCCGTCTCTCGCACACCAAAATAGAGCACGGGAAGCAGAAAAAAGGGCAAGGCCCCAATCAGATAGAGGCCCCGCCAATGGGCCGCATCATAGGGCAGGGCCAGCTGCGCCGCACCGAGCGCAACCAGGTGCATCGCAAAGTCATGGGCAGGGTTGCCCACCGCACCTTCAAGCAGGAGAAAGAACGGGGAGGCCTTCGCCATGGCCACGGTTCCGACCGTCGCAAAGGCGGTGAGGACCGTAATGCCCGTGCCCCGATAGCGGGAGGGCAACTCTTCTCCGGCAATAATGATCGCAAGACCGTACTGCGCCGTCAGAAAAAGCCGGGCGATGGTTTGCCACAGCGTGAATTCCCAGGCGGTTTGGGCGAAAGCCGTCGCCAAGCTGGCGAGGGAAAAGCCCCCTACCGTCAGAACCAATAAATTCCGCCGCCCAAAGTGGTCGGCGCCCATGAGAAAGAAGAAAGACGCCACCATTCCCGCTCGGGTAATGGCGTAAATCGTTCCCCAATCATCAAGGTCGATACCCAGCGTCGCCCGCACATCCACGGACGCTAAGGTCAGCATGGAGGCATCGAACCCTTCATAGAGGGTCGCGATACCCAGCAGCAACAGCAGGACAACGTGATAGGCGCCCAAGCGCTCCGGCGCTAAGGTCGGATTCTTATGCTCGACCACGTGGGCCCTCCCCCAGCGAGCGATGCCCGAGTCTGCCATGAAACCCTCCCCTCACCTAGCCGCTTGAAAGGGCCACCGGGAGGCAGGCAGGCTAGGGCAGAGTGACTAGACCATACCGGTCCGAAGCCGAGGGAACTCCACCATCGTGATCACCGCTCTACCCCTGGCCGGCCTTGCGCTTGCGGTTGCGATGCAAAGCCCCCTCGCTGCACTGCTCATAGGCATCGGGCTGACCGTGGGACGGGGAAGCTGCCCCAGCTACGCCACGCGCTGGGGCAGTCGCGCGCTTCAGAGCGCCATTGTGCTGCTGGGCTTTTCCCTTAATGGCCAGGACGTACTCGCGCTTGGGCCCACAACGCTCTACTTGACCTCGGCGACGGTGTGCGCCGTATTGGCTGCGGGGTTTCTGAGCTGGACGCTGCTTAGGCCACCGCGAATCCTGGCTGCACTCCTCAGCGCGGGTACCGCCATCTGCGGGGGCACCACCGTTGCCACGTTAGCGCCGGTGCTGAAGGCCAAACCTGAAGACACGGCCACCTGCTTGGCGCTGATCTTTTTACTCAACGCGGTGGCG
>RGAU01000160.1 GCA_009919975.1 Gammaproteobacteria bacterium | reverse complement strand
CTTGGGGAGCGCCTGGGTGTGGCTAGCGCCTTTGCTGCGGAGGCCTGGTGGAGCGATGCGGTTACGCCGCTCGCCTATCTTGCAGCCCACACGGAGCGCATTCAGCTCGGGACCGGGATCATGCAGGTCACGGCGCGGACGCCGGCCATGACCGCTATGACCGCCCTGACCCTTCACGATCTCACCGGCGGGCGCTTCATTCTTGGCCTGGGCGCGAGTGGGCCCCAGGTGGTGGAAGGACTTCACGGAGTTCCCTTCAATCCGGCCCTAACGCGCCTTCGGGAAACGGTGGAAATCTGCCGCTTGATATTCGCCGGGGAGAAGGTGGTCTACGACGGTAAGACGCTGACCCTTCCTCGCCCCGGAGGACAAGGGAAGGCGCTGCGTATTGATCATGCGCCGGCCTCCATTCCGATTTATATGGCGACCCTAGGCCCGAAGGCCCTGGCCTACACGGGAGCCTCGGCGGAGGGGTGGCTGGGCACCTCCTTCTCCCCCGATTACCCCGAGGCCCATTTCGATCACCTTGAGGCCGGGGCCCGGGAAGCGGGACGGGATCTGGCGACCCTGGATCGCTGCGTCTCGGCCCGGGTGAGTTTCGGCGACGATCTCGAAGCGCTGCTGGCGGAGCGCCGCCCCGGGGTCGCCTTTACCCTTGGGGCCATGGGCTCGGGGGATACGAACTTCTATGGCGAGGCCTTCCACCGGGCGGGCTTTGAAGCCATCGCCCGGGAAATTCAGGCCCGCTGGCTTGCCGGGGATCGCAAGGGCGCCGCGGCCCTGGTGCCTGATGAAATGATCACGGGCTTCCAGCTCCTCGGCTCCGATGCGCAGATGAAGGCGCGCATCAAGGCCTACGAAGGCGCGGGGGTGACCACCTTGAAGCTGGGGCTCGATGGGGCTGGTCCCCTCGGTTCTGCCCGCTTTGAGGCTCTCGAACGATTCATGGATTTGCTTAAGGACGACGCATGAAACTCTACATGGTGCCCCTGGCCCCAAACCCCACAAAAATCATGCTTTATCTCAAGGAGCGAGAGCTGGCGGGGCATGCCTTGCCCGTGGAGCAGATTGTCGTGAATACGGTGAAGGGTCGGCACAAGGAGCCGGAACACCTGGCGCGGAACCCCTTTGGCACCGTACCCGCGCTGGAGCTCGATGACGGCACCTTCCTCAAGGAATCGCTGGCGATCCTTGAGTACTTTGAGGACGCCTACCCGGAGGGCAACTTCCAGGCGGCCACGGCGGAGGCCCGGGCTCATGCCCGAGATGTGGAGCGTATCGTTGATGTGCGCCTCGCCGGCGCCATGGGGGCGTTTGGTCATGCGGTCAATTCCCCCCTGGGCTATCCAAAGAATCCCGAGCAAGCGGAGAAATGCCTCGCCGCTATGCAGGCCCCGCTGGATTACCTTGAGGCCGGGCTAAGCTCTGGGGGGCCCTGGCTCACGGGGGAGAAGCTTGCGCTTGCCGACTTTACGCTCGCGGCATCGCTTCAATTTGTGCGCTTCGTGGAGGCCGACGTGCTTGGAGATCGCCCGGCGCTGCGCGCCTGGGATGACGCGTTTCGCGCTCGCCCGGCGAGCCAGGCTGTGCTGCGGTGGTAGGTCCCCGGCGCTTGAGTTGGCTGGGCGCCCTCGCGCTCACGCTCGCCGCGTCCATAGCATCAGCAGAACCCCATCTCCGCCTCAATCAGCTGCAATTCGTGGGTTCCCATAACAGCTACAAGCAGGCCCAAAGCTGGGGCTGGGCGACGGTGCTCCGCTGGCTAAATGAGGATGCGGCAAGGGCCCTCGACTACGAACACCTTCCCCTCGAGGCCCAGCTTGATCTGGGCCTTCGCGTGCTAGAGCTCGATGTCTTTTTTGATCCGGAGACCGGTACCTTCCCCGTGGGCCACGTGCAGCTCATGGATATGAACAGTCACTGTTCCCCCCTCCGGGACTGCTTGGCCAAGGTGCGGGCTTGGAGCGACGCCCATCCGCGCCACCTGCCCCTCTGGATCATGTTCAACGCGAAGGATCAGCCCATTGATCGCCTGCCCACCCCAACGCCCTTCGACCGGGCGGCGTTTGAGGCCCTCGACGCGGTGCTGGAGGCCGGCCTGGGAGACAGGCTGCTTCGCCCGGGAATGATGGGCCCTGGCGCTTGGCCAACGGTGGCGGAAAGCCGGGGTAAGGTTTTGCTCCTGCTCGATGAAGGGGCGCCGAAGCGGGACCTTTACGATACCGGTGCGCCCCGTCCTCTCTTTATGCACCTGCCGGAATCCGATCCCCGGGCCGCAATCTTTGTGATCAACGATCCCGTGGCGGAGGGCGCTCGCATTCGCCGGCTGGTGGCTGCGGGCTATCTGGTCCGGACCCGCGCTGATGCGGATACCCTAGAGGCGCGGCGCAACGATACCCGGCGCCGGGAGGCAGCCTTTGCGAGCGGCGCCCAGGCCGTTAGCACGGACTACTACGTCCCCTCCACGCGCTTCGACAGTGACTACCTGGTTCGCCTTCCCTCCGTCGCGCGCTGCAATCCGGTTTCAGCGCCGGGCCCCTGCGCCCTGGAGGCATTTTCCGACCCCGTCGTCCTGGTGGACGCTGCGGAGGCGGTGCCAGGGCTGCGCACCCACCTGCGTTATGCCGGCAGCCAGAATTTCCTGGGGCGACCTGTGACGGGTTACGAGGCGCCGCGCTGCCTTCTGACGGTTCAGGCCGCGGAAGCCTTGGGGAGCGCCCAGGCCCTCGCTGCGGCGGAAGGGCTGGGGCTATTAATGTACGACTGCTATCGGCCTCAGCGGGCCGTCGACGATTTTGTGGCCTGGGTGGGCAGTAGCGAGCCCGAACCTACGAAGGCGACCTACTACCCCGAGGTGGCGCGCCCCACGCTGATCGAGCAGGGCTACATCGCCGACCGCTCGGGCCATTCCCGAGCCAGCACGGTGGATCTCACCTTGGTCGATGCCTCCACCGGCGAGCCCTTGGAGATGGGAACGCCCTGGGATTTCTTCGACGAGCGCTCCCATACGGACAACCCCTCCGTGAGTTCCGTGGCGAGGGGGCGATGGCCGTGAGCTCCGGCTTCGGCGCGAGCTTGACCAGGGCCCCGGCAAATTCGATCAAGCAGAGGGCGGAGATGTCCGCCACGGTGAAGCGATCCCCGGCCATATAGGGTTGCTCCGTGAGGGTGCTTTCGAGGCGGTCGTAAAACTGGTGGGCCAGGGCTTCCCCCCGGGCACGCTGGGCCTCGATGGGTTTGACGAGCCCTGCGGCCGCAACGATCGGCCCGTTCACCCAGGCCGCACCGATGTGGGCAAAAAGCTCCAGTTCCAGCTGACGATGGACGGCTTCGATCTGCGCCGTCTCAAGGGGTGTAGCCCCGAACAGGTTCGGCTCCGGGACCAGCGCCTCAAGATAGCGGCAGATAGCGACGCTTTCCGCTAAGCAAGTGCCGTCCTCAAGCTCGAGCACGGGGATCTTGCCGCTGGGATTCTTCGTTCGGAATGCGGGGGTCCGGGTTTCTCCACCGCGAAGATCCACCTCCACGAGGGTGAGGTCGATTCCCTTTTCCGCAGCCTCAGTGCGGGTGAAGGATGACGGGCATGGAAGCGTAGCCCTTCACGAAGTTTGAGCAGATCCGTGTGGGTTCCTCCACCACCTCAACGCAATGGAAGCGGGCCAAGAGCTCTTCCCAGAGAATGCGCAGCTGCATTTCCCCGAGGCGATTCCCCATGCAGCGATGAATCCCGTAGCCAAAGGACACGTGGCTTCGAGCATTGGGTCGATCGATGATGAGCCGGTCGGCGTCCTCGAAATGTGACTCGTCCCGGTTTCCCGACACGTACCACATCACGACCTTGTCGCCGGCGCGGATCAGCTTGTCACCCACCTGCGTATCGGCCACGCAGTTGCGGCGCATATGGGCCAGGGGCGTCTGCCAACGGATGACCTCCGCCACCATGTTCGGAATAAGGCTCGGATCCTGGCGAAGCTTTTCGTATTCCTCGGGCCATTGGTTCAAGGCGTACACGCCGGATGAGATTGCCGAGGTACTCCAGGGGCGGCATGTTCGCGAAGGCCGGGCTATTGGCCATCATGGAGATGAAATCGAGGTTGTTGCCCCCCTGCCGGTCGTTCCATAGCTTTTGGAAGTACTCGAGGCACTCCATGAGGATGCGCTTGCGTTCCTCGTCGGTCATGTTCGAGGCCCCCACGAGCTCCGGGCTGGAGGTAGCGGCATCGGACCAGAAGGGTAGGAGGTGCCGATCTTCGAAGGGGAAATCGAAGAGCGTGGCCAGCATCTGCGTGGTCAGCTCCATGGAAACGGCGGGCACCCAGTCGAAGCGCTCCCCCACGGGGAGGCCGTCGAGGATCGTGCAGACCCGCTGGCGAATCAGGGGCTCTAGGTTCGCCAGCTGCCGGGGCGCTACGGCCGGTTGCACCGCCTTGCGCTGGTGATCATGGCGCGGCTGATCCATGGCAATGAACTGGGGCAAGGTGAAGTCCGGCGGCGGATCGCCGATGACGATCACCGGGTCCGAGGAAAAGGCCTGGTGGTTCATATCGACGGCCTTGATGTCCTCGAAGCGCGTGATGGACCAGTAGGGCCCGAAGGCGCTGTCGGCGGTGAAGTGGACCGGGTCTTCGGCGCGGAGCCGAGCGAAAAACGGTACCCAGCGCTCGTTTTCAAAGAGCGAGCCGTGGGAGACGTCGATGGCCTCGAGGGGGCACCGTTGCGGGTCTAACAGGATTTCTTCGCTAAGTGGCGCGGCTTGGCCCATGATTTTCCCCTAGCATCTTCTTATGGTTATGGCCTGACCATACGACTGCCCCGGGAGCCGCGCAACGGCTCTCGGAGCAGGATAGCTTGTCAAGCTGAAGAATTAGTTTAGGGCGAAGTGCTGGATCACCGCGGTTTTGCCGGTCCCATTCATGGTAAGCACGTCTAGATTGAGATCGCCGTTGCTTACTTCAACAACGTAGCGAGCGACAACCTGAGTTCCTTCTCTCACCCAGCGGCCCTGAAAAGCGGCGGAAAAGTAGGTTCCATCCTCCAGGGCGCCTCGGGCTGAACCATCGCAAGGGCCCGAACCCCGCTCGCCGCCGGAGTGAACGCGTAAGGAGAAACGGACCGTTCCGTAGTTCGGCATATCGCTTTCGAAGTGCATGGTCAGACCGTCGTTTTAGTAAGATTCATTTCTCTTTTCCCTTTTCGACATCGATGGGTTAGCCGACCAATACGGGGTTGTCCATCTTGAATTGAGCGGTCATGTCGGCCACGGGATCCTGGTCGATCTCCGCCATGAGCGCAGCGTGCGGCGCCTGAATCCCTGCCATGCAACGACCGAAGGCCTGATTGCTCTCAAAGCTCATGTTGTAAAGAAGTTGGCCGCAGAAACGCCCCCCGAGGATTTGGAAAACGCGCACCTTGCATCCTTCGGGTTCGTGCACCGCCTTGCCCCGGGCGAAGGCCTCCAGCGTGGCGCCAAGGCGCTTCGGGTGAGGGGCCCAAACCGTGGCGAGCACCGGCCCTGCGGAGAAGCCCTCCTGGCTGGAGAGATCGGGGATGGCGCTGGCGCAAAAGGAGTCGATGTTTTCGGCGAAGGGCTGGTTGCCACCGCCGAAGTCCATGATCTGCCGCCAGGCGGGATCTCCGCGCATTGCATCGGTTTTTTCCCCGTATTCCTCCCAGCTAGCGAATTGCTGCATCAGGTAGATTTCGATGCCTGCGGTGCCAAAGGAAGACACCTTTAGGGAGGTCCCAACGCCATGAGCGGCGGCAAGGGCCAGGTTCATCTGAAGAAACCGGTTAAAGCGGTCCAGCTGTCCCGGTATTGGAGTTTGCACCATCGCTTGAATGAGCATCGCC
>RGAU01000159.1 GCA_009919975.1 Gammaproteobacteria bacterium | reverse complement strand
TGCGCCCTGGCTTCGCTATGACCACTCCATTACCGGGCAGCTCCGGGCCACCCGGGGTGTGGTGACGGTGACGCCGCTTCGAGAGGGGTTCGGCCGGCCCTCGGCGCTGGAAGGCGCGCTGCTGGCAGCGCCCGGGCTGCGCTGCGCCTGGCTTCGGGAAATCACCCTAGCCGCGGGCGGCGAGGTCATGCTCCAGGCGCGCACCGTGGTACCTAGGGGTGCCTCGAAGCTGCTCCCAGCCCTTCGGGGCCTGGGTCGCCGCCCCCTCGGTGAACTGTTGTTTTTGGGTCGGGCGCTGCGAGCGGGGGTGACCCGAGAGCATCGCTGCGCCTTTCGCAACGCCGCCGGGGGCTGGCTACGGGCCACCACCTATCGTGTGCAGGGGGACCCCCTGCTGGTGCTCGAAAGCCCCACCGCCGCGGCCATCGACCATGCCCAGGGGGTTCGCTAGGCGAGGTTTTTCGGGATAATCGCCCCCCTATGACGACCGCAGCTCCCAGCTTTTCCCTTCGCCCCTACCTTCAGCTCACGCGCCTAGATAAGCCCGTGGGCATTGGGCTTTTGCTCTGGCCGACGCTTTGGGCCCTGTGGCTCGCCGCAGAGGGGCGCCCCGCCTGGCCCATCCTCGGTATTTTCCTGGCGGGCGTGGTCCTGACCCGCAGCGCCGGCTGCGCCATTAACGATTACGCCGACCGGGACTTCGACGGCCACGTGGCGCGAACCCAGCACCGTCCCCTGGCCACCGGGGCCCTTCAGCCCCGGGACGCGCTCCTGACCGCCGCCGTCCTGACCCTGCTGGCCTTCATTCTCGTACTGTTCACGAACCCCTTCACCGTGGCCCTGGCCCCCGTGGCCGTGGGGCTGGCCGCCCTCTACCCCTTTACGAAGCGCTTTCTGCCCTTTCCCCAGCTATTCCTTGCCGCGGCCTTCTCCTGGGCGATCCCCATGGCCTACGCCGCCGTGCTCGACGCCTTGCCGCCGGCCCTCTGGTGGCTCGTGGCAGCCAATATGCTCTGGACCTTCGCCTACGACACGGAATACGCCATGGTCGATCGGCCCTGGGACGAAGCCGTGGGCATTCAGTCCACCGCGCGGCTCTTCGGCCGCTTTGATCGCGCGGCCATCGCCCTGGCGTTCCTCGGCGCGGGGGCGTGCCTAGGGCAGGCAGGCCTGAGCCATGGCCTTGGCTGGCCCTACTACGCGGGTCTACTGCTGGCCGCCGGCCAGGCCCTCGGCCAGCTCTGGCGCATTCGCCACCAGGACCTCGACGCCTGCTTCACCGCGTTCCGCAGCAACAATCTGTTTGGCGCCCTAGTGTTCCTCGGCATCGCCGTCGAGGCCCTCTAGCAAGGGCTTGTCCCTCGGGCCCTTGTGTATACTCGCAAACGCGTTTTTGGGCGTCGGGGAGGCCCCTATGGACCATTTCATTCGCTGGGTGGATGGCTTAACGGAAGCGATCGGCCGCAGCGTCAGCTGGCTCGTGCTCGCCATGACCGCTGTCACCTGCCTCGTGGTGGTGCTGCGCTACGGCTTCTCCGTGGGCTCCATCGCGCTCCAGGAGAGCGTGATCTACCTGCACGGCCTCGTGTTCATGCTGGGCATTCCCTACGCCCTCAAACACGACGCCCACGTCCGGGTGGATGTGCTTTATGGCCGCATGACCCCGCGCCAGCAGGCCCAGGTCAACATCCTCGGCCACTGCCTTTTTTTGGTCCCCCTGGCGAGCTTCATCATTTACGTGAGCTGGAACTACACGGCCCGGGCCTGGCGCATCTTCGAAGGCTCACCGGAGGTCGGGGGCATCCCCCTGGTATTCCTGCTGAAAACCCTAATTCCCGTGCTCGGGGCCCTGCTGCTTCTTCAGGGGCTCGCTGAACTGGCCAAGCAAATGAAACTCCTTCGGGGCCTCTCCGCATGATTGAGTGGATCCCCCTAATCATGTTCCTGGCGGTCTTCGCCTGCCTACTCCTGGGCTATCCCGTGGCCCTCACCCTGTCCGGTGTCGCCCTGCTCTTTGGCTTTGGCGGGATGATCGGGGGCAGCTTTAATCCCAGCGATCTCGGCTTCCTCTCCGGGCGCATCTTCGGAACGATCACCAACCAAACCATGATCGCCGTGCCCCTGTTTGTGTTCATGGGGGTAGTGCTTGAGAAATCGAAGGTGGCGGAGAAGCTGCTCGATAGCTTTTCCCTGGTCTTCGGCCGCTTCCCCGGGGGCCTTGGGCTCTCCGTCACCTTCGTCGGCATGCTCATGGCCGCCAGCACGGGCATCGTCGGAGCCACCGTGGTCACCATGGGGCTCATGTCCCTGCCGACCATGCTGCGCCACGGCTACGACCCCAAATTGGCCACGGGAGCCATCGCCGCCACGGGAACGCTCGGGCAAATCATTCCCCCCTCCATTGCCCTGGTGCTCCTCGGGGACGTGCTGTCCAGCGCCTATCAGCAGGCCCAGCTGAACATGGGGATCTTCTCCCCAGATACGGTGTCCGTCGGCGATCTCTTCGCTGGGGCCCTGTTCCCCGGGCTCGTGCTCGTCGCCATGTACATGATCTACGTGGCCCTAACCGCCCTGCTCCAGCCCGCTCGGGCGCCCCGGGTCGCCCCGGAGGCCCTCAGCGCCGGGGAAAGCGTCAGCCTCGGGAAAACCCTGGCCCAGGGGCTATTTCCGCCCCTGCTCCTGATTATTGCGGTGCTTGGCTCCATCATGGGCGGCATCGCAACGCCCACGGAAGCCTCCGGCGTCGGAGCCCTGGGCGCCCTCCTCCTCGCCCTAGCCCAGGGCCAGCTGTCGAAGCAAACGCTCTGGGAAATCGTCGATAGCACCACGAAGACCACCGCCATGGTGTTCTTCATTCTCATCGGCGCCGCCGTCTTCAGCCTCGTGTTCCGCGGCTTCGGTGGCGATGAGCTCGTGCAGGGGCTCTTCGAAGACATGCCCGGCGGGGTCGTCGGCGCCACCATCGTGGTGATGCTGGTGATCTTCCTCCTTGGCTTTATTCTCGACTTCATCGAGATCACCTTCGTGGTGGTACCGATCGTGGGCCCCGTGCTCCTGGCCATGGGGCTCGACCCCGTGTGGCTGGGGGTGATGATTGCGGTGAATCTGCAAACGAGCTTCCTGACGCCCCCCTTCGGCTTTGCCCTCTTCTATCTGCGCGGCGTGGCCCCGGAATCCGTGGCCACGGGGGATATCTACCGCGGGGTAGTGCCCTTTATCGTCATTCAGGTGCTACTCCTCGCGATTCTTGCCCTTTGGCCCGAGCTGGCGACCTGGCTGCCAGAGCGCCTCTACGGCTAAGCGCCCCTTACCTTAAAAGGAGATCTCCCATGGCTGGCCTGTTCCCGGTTTCTTGGAAACGCGTCAGCCTTGGGGTGGTGCTTCTGCTCCTGGGCACAGCGACGAGCGCCGCGCCCTTCGTCCCCGACGCCTTCTCCGTGCCACAGCGCGTGGAGGCCGAGGGCTTCGTGCTCGTTCCCCTCGGGCCCGCGGTGCTGGAGGTGGATTTCGAGGCATACATGAGCTCGATCGATCACCTCCAGCGCACCTTCACCCACAGCCAGGACTGGCCCCGGGCCGGTCTCACCGCGGAAGACGCGGTGGCCGATATGGCTCAGGAAGCCGCGCTCTTCGATAGCCGACGGGCCTTTGCCTACGCGGTCCTGACCCCCGATGGAACCCGGGAGCGGGGGTGCATTTACCTGCGCCCGAGCCTGAAGGCGGGCTATGACGCGGTGGTGCGCCTATGGGTAACGGAAGGGGAGTTTGAAGCGGGCTTCGATGGGGTGCTGGAGCGCTGGACCCGGCGCTGGGTGGAGGATCGGTGGCCCTTTAAGACCGTAGCCTGGCCCGATCGCGGCATTCCCTGGGCCCAGTGGCAGGCTCTACCGGACGCGCCCTAGGACGGAGCGGGGCCGGGGCCCTTTGGCCCCAGCCCCTAGGCAGCGTTAGTCCGTTGCGCGCCGGGCGTCGAGGTAGCCTTGCTCGGCGATGGCTGTCCAAGCCTTCACGTCTGCGGAGAAGCTCGTGAAGGAGGCATGGATGCGCTCGGCCATGGGAGAGGTCTGCCCCATCTCCATGAGCACATCGTTAGACACCTCCCTAAGCTTCGCCAGCACGTCTTCCGGGAAGGGGCGAACCTTCACGCCGTGCTTGTTCACCAACTCCCGGAGGGCGGTGTTATTGCGCGCCGTGTACTCCGCGAGCATATCTTCGTTGGGCGACTTCGATGATGGCCTGGAGATCATCGGGAAGCGCTTCGAAGGCCTCCTTATTCACCAGCGTTTCCATGACCGCGCCGGGCTCCTGCCAGCCCGGGTAGTAGTAGTACTCCGCCACCGTGTGCAGGCCAAAGGCCAGGTCGTTGTAGGGCCCTACCCAGTCCGTGGCGTCGATGGTGCCCGTTTGCAGCGCCGTATACATATCGCCCCCGGGCATGGCTACCGGTTCGCCGCCAGCGCGTTGGAATACCTCGCCCCCGAGGCCAGGAATGCGCATGCGCAGCCCCTGAACGTCGGCCAGGGTTTTGATTTCCTTGTTGAACCAGCCGCCCATCTGCGTACCCGTATTCCCCCCGGGGAAGGGAATCAGCCCAAAGGGCGCATAGAGCTCCTGCCACAGCTCAAGGCCGCCGCCATAGTAGAGCCAACCGTTCATTTCCTGGGCCGTCAGCCCGAAGGGCACGGCGGTAAAGAAGGCTGCCTCGGGGACCTTGCCCCGCCAGTAGTAGGCGGCGCCGTGGCCCATCTCGGCGTCCCCAGCCAGCACCGCATCAAACACCTCAAAGGCACCGACCAGTTCCCCAGCCCCATAGACCTTAATCTTCAGGCGACCGTTGGACATGCGATCTACGAGCTTCGCGAACTTTTCCGGCGCCGTCCCCAGGGCCGGCAAGTTCTTTGGCCAGGTGGTGATGAGCTTCCACTCATAGCGCTGGCTCTCCACCGCCGCTCCGGGCGCGCCCGGCTCATTGCCCCCGGCGCAGGCGCCCAAGAGCCCCACCACGATCATGAGGGACAGCCATCGTCCCATCCGCCCTTGTTGATTCACAGATCCCTCCTCACAGGCTCAATCGGCCGGTTGTAATTCGGCGTAGGCCAGCATCAACCACTTTGGCCCCGCGTCGTCGAAATTCACGTGGACCCGCGTGCGGGCCCCGTCCCCCTCCACATCCAGTAGGGTCCCTTCCCCAAAGGCAGCGTGCCGCACCCGTCCCCCGAGCATCAACTCCGGGGTGGGGCCGGCGGAGGGCGCTCTCACGGGGCGCGCGACGCTGCCCCCAAGGCGCACCTCTTCTAAGACCTCGGAAGGCAGCTCCCGCAGGAAGCGGGAGGGCCGGTTGTAGTTATCAGAGCCATGGAGCCGCCGGGCCTCCGCGTAGCTCAGCACCAGGTTTTCCATGGCCCGGGTGATGCCCACGTAGCAAAGCCGGCGCTCTTCCTCAAGGCGCCCAGGCTCCTCCAAAGACATGCGGTGCGGGAAGAGCCCTTCCTCGAGGCCCGAGAGGAACACGAGGGGAAACTCCAAGCCCTTCGCCGTATGCAGGGTCATGAGGTTTACGGCGTCTCCGTCCCCGTGCTGACTTTCCCCCGTTTCCAGGGCCGCCAGATCGAGAAAGGACTCGAGGGGCGGCGCCTCCGCGTGCTGCACCTCCCCCCCCTCGTCTAAAGGCAGCAGGGGCTCGGGCACAAATTGCCGAGCGGCGGTGACGAGCTCGTCGAGGTTTTCCCGCCGGGCCACGCCTCGCTCACCCTTTTCCCGGCCATGGAACTCATAAAGCCCGGACAGCTCCACCACGTGCTGCACCGCTTCGTGAAGCGGCAGCTGGGCCACGGCTTCTGCCAAATCGTC
>RGAU01000158.1 GCA_009919975.1 Gammaproteobacteria bacterium | reverse complement strand
GGAGAGGCGGGCGCCGACTTCCCGAGGCGCGCCGAGCTGGAGATATTCCCCGGTCGCATAGCCGTTGCGCGGATCGTTGCCGAAGCCGCCGAAGCCTCGGGTGCCATAGCGCTCATCCGTGAGGTTACGCCCATAGAGGGTGAGGGTCGCGGGCCCCAGGGGCAGGGTCAGCTGGGCGTTCAAGCGATACAGGCTCCGAGCCCGCGCATCGTGAGAGTCGGACCAGTAGAAGCCATCTCGGCCGAGGGCCGTGATTTCTAGGGTGCTGCTTCCCGGTAGCCTTTGCTGGGCCCGGAGGGAGAACTGGTAGCGCGGGGCATGGGCCTGGTCACGTCCCGTGAGCGTATCGCCGGCGCCGTTTTTATAGCGATCAAAGCGGGTGGCCAGCAGGCCGAGCGTGCCCTGGAGGCTCAGCCCGTCCGTTGCTTGCCAGCGCCCCTCCGCTTCGAGGCCGTAGTTGCGCCCCTCCGCCGCATTGCCTGTGAAGTCGATGAATTCAGCGCTACCGTCGTCACGGACGCGAACGATGGAGGTGCTGATCTGCTGATCCTCGCGCTGCATCCAGAACAGGGTGAGGGCGCCGGCGAGGGTGCCATCGGCGTTTCGGCTTCGGACCCCGATTTCCCCGTTCCAAAGCCCCTCGCTGCGGAAGCTGCGGAGATCCTCCGGGAGCGTGCCATCGCTATTGAAGCCCCCGGCTTTATAGCCCCTGCTGAGCGCGAGATAGGCCGTCCAACTTCCGTTGCCGTCAAAAAGCATCGCGGCGCGGCCGCCGAGGAGCGTTTCCTGGGGGCGGAAGCGCACGGCGGCGCTGTCGTCGTAGCGGTCTTGGCGCTGCTCGAGGCGAAGTCCCCCCTCAAAGCGCCAGGGGCCGTTCAGCGTCTGGCCCAGCGCTCCATAAAGCGCGCGGCGCTCCGTTTCAAACTGACTCGTGAAGGGGCCGGGGGCGAAGGTGTAATCCCGCAGCAGGTCTACCGTACGCTGGTGTTGGTACAGGCCTAGGGTCCAGGGCCGATCCCCCTCTAGCTGCTGGAGGCGCAGTTCGGCGGTGCGGGTTTGCCGATTCCGGCGATAGCGATCCTCCGAGCTGTAGCCATCGGGGTGGAAGCCCTCAAAGGTCCAGTCCTCGTCGTACCCGTAATCGCTGTGTCCCTCGCTTCCGGCGATGAGCAGCGTGGCCCGAAGGCCGCCGGGGAGATCGGCTCGGGTTAGGCGTAGGCTGCCGAGCGTGCTGTCGAGGGCGTCTTGCCCCGGCGCGTCGGCGAGGCTACGCCGGCTGTTATCGAAGGTGAAGCCGTCATAACCGTTATCCAGTTCTAGCCGGCTTAGGCTGAGATCGAGGTTCCAAGCGGGCGCGAGGGCGTAGGCCAGGCGGAGCCGGGCGCCGCGCTCGTCGTAGTTTCCCGTGTCGTCCTTGCCCAGGGTTTGGTTCCGCATCCAGCCATCGCTTTGCCGATCGAAGGCCGCTACCCGTACCCCCAGGCGGTCGGAAAAGCGCGTGCCGAAGGCGCCCGCCAGGCCATAGGTGCCCCGGTTGCCGCCCTCCGCCGTGAGCGTTCCCGTGCTCGGGGCCCCGGGCGCCGGGGGCGCAACGCTCTCAAGCACCATGAGCCCCGCGAGGGCGTTGGCGCCATAGCGTCCCGGTTGGGGGCCGCGGAACAGATTCACGGCGTCGAGATCAAAAAGCTGGGCAGCGCCGCCGGCCCCGGACAGGTCGACGCCGTCGAGAATCAGGCCCACGGAAGGATTCAGCGGTTCGCTGAACTGGCCCCGCTCCCCGATGCCGCGCATTTGGAAAAAGCGCGCCCGCCCTCCGCCGTTGGCAGCGTTGACGTTGGGGCTCTCGGCGAGCAGCCCTTCAAGGTGACTCTGGCCCCGGGCCTCCAAGTCGGCTTGGGTGAAGACCGTAACGGCCGTTGGCAGCTCCTCAAGGGTGCGGGGTTGCAGCGCGCCGGTGACTACGATTTCCTCCAGGGGCGCGGGGCTCGCCGTGAGCCCGAGGGGGCTCAGGCTAAGGAGTAACGGGCCTGCGCGAAATAACTTGGACAGCATGACAGGCTCCTTCTCTCGTGAGATGAAGACCCGGAAGCGGTGAGGTGAGGGGCATAGCGAAAATGGCCACCTATCCCTACGCCGGTGCTAACCGGATCAGGTTCATCTCAGGCCTGCGATCGCTCAGGCCACCCCTTAGGCGTTGCGAGAGGAATATTAGGTAGGCCCCGCCCGCCACGCAAGGGCGAGGGCGCGCCGGGCCCCTTGCCCTGGACCCGCTGGGGGCGAAGAATGGGGGTCTCTCTTCCGGAGCGGGCGCCATGACCGAGGGCGATCAACCCTTTTCCCTTCGCCGCTGCGATCCGCGGCAGGAGCGCGCGGTGCTCGTCGAGGCGGTGGCGGCGCTCCAGGATTTCGAGCGCGCGGTGGAGCCGCGCCTTCCCGAAGGCGCCGCGGTGGCGGCGCGCTATGTGGACGCCATGGTGCAGCGCTGCATGGCGTTTCGCGGAGCGATCTTTCTTGCGGAGCGAAAGGGCCAGGTGGCGGGGTTCTGTTGCGTGCTGGCTCGGGTTACGGATAGCGCTCTGGCGGAGGGGCAGCGCACCTACGCCAGCCTCGGGGAACTCTTCGTTTACCCTGCTTTTCGGGGCCAGGGCGCAGCCCGGGCGCTTCTGTCCGTGGCCCAGGCCTTTGCCCGGGAAGGGGGCAGCGCCACCCTTCGGGTCCAGGTCCTTGCGGCCAACGAAGGGGCGCGGGCCACCTACGGCCAGCTGGGGTTTCGGCCCCGCCTTCTTGAGCTCGAGAAGCCCCTCACCCCGTGACCGTGCAGATACGCAGTGCGCTGGCCTTCGACCTTCCGGAAATCCCCGCCCTGGAGCGCGCAGCGGCGGAGCGATTTTTAGAGACTGCCCACCCCGAACTGGCCGCCGCGCCGCCCTCCATGACCGGCGCCGTGCTTGACCTTGCGCTGCGGGAGGATCGGCTCATCGTCGCCGAGCAGGGCGATGTGCTTTGTGGCTTTGCCCTGCTCGATCAGCGTGGCGAAGACGGCTGGCTTCGGGAGTTCGACGTGCCCCCGGCCTTCGGTGGCCGAGGCGTGGGCCGGGCCCTTTTGGCGTTCAGCTGCGCCTGGGCCCGAGGGCGCAGCTGCACCCGGCTCACCCTGACAACCTTCCGTGCCGTGCCCTTTAACGGGCCGTTCTACGCGCGTTTCGGCTTTTGTTTTCTAGAGGAGGCTACCCTGCCGCCCCATCTTGCGGAGGCCCTCGCTGCGGAACGGGACGCCGGCCTTCGGGACCGCTGCGCCATGGCCATGGCGCTCTAGCGGCCTCCGAGGGGCGTGCGCCGGGCGTGGCGCTCCCGGTTGTCCTGCCGCTTTTCCGCATTTTTTCGAAGCAGTACATAGCAGGCGCCATAGCCGCCGTGGTGGCGCTGGGCGCTGTGAAAGGCGAGCACCAGGGGAAGCGTCGGTAGCCAGTGAGCGACGTAGCTTTTGAGCCGCCCGGGGGTTTCGCTTCGGTCCCCCCGGCCATGGGTGATGATGACGCTGCGAAGCCCCGCACGCTGGGCGTCGTGCACAAAGCGCCACACCGCCTCCCGGGCTTCCCGGACCGTCATGCGGTGCAGATCAAGGGTCGCCTCCTGGGGATAGCGGCCGAGGCGAAGCTTGCGATACACCCCGGTTTGCACCCCGTCCCGCTTGAAGGCGATTTCATCGAAGGGGTCGACCGGGGGGACTTCCCCGAGGGTGAGGGTGTTGTTGTCCTTCGCCGTATTCGCGGCCGCCTGGCGCCGGGCCAGCTGGGCCAGGGAGGGAGCTTCGGGACTTTCCGCCCGCACCCGCAGGTGGCTCTCCGCGAGGGGCGCCACGCCGTCCATTTCAGCGAGGAAGAGGGCGTCATCTGAGGTCATGGGTGTCCTCCAAAGCGGCCCGGGATGCGGGCGCGTGCCCGCAGCGCAAGGGTCGCCGAGGTGCCTCGCCATTTCAAGCATTCAGGGAGGGCTTTTTCCTCGGCGGGCGAGAAAGGCCCGTTCTTCCGCCGTTGAGGGGCGACCTAGGGCCGCGTTGCGCCAGGGGTCGCGCCCGAAGCGGCGAAGGCGCCCCTCGAGGCTGGCCGCGCTCCGATCAAAGTCGAGGATAAGCGGCGCCTGGGCATGGCCCTCCCAGCGGCGCATCCAGGCGCGGTAGCGTTGGCGCAGTGCGCAGACCCTGGCCAGGGTTTCGCTGTGGCGGAAGGGCATGGTCAGAAAGAGCAGCTGCGCCGGGGCGTGGTGGGCTTCATCGCCTCGGGCGAGGGCGGCCTTCGCTTCCGTGCGGGCCAGGGCATCGAAGGCGAAGGCCCGGGCCTCGCCGCGAAAGCAGTGGCGCGGAAGCTGATCCAGCAGAATCACCCGGGCGAGCCGTTCCCGAGGGGTATTTCTCGGCCAGCCATCTCCGGTGGTTGCGGCCTCCAGCGCCGGGAGGAACGCGTTTTGGAGCCGAGCATCCTCGGCTTTGCTGGCGCGGAACCAACGCCTTCTGATCTCGGTAGGGGGAAGGGCGGCGGGCGCTGGCCCAAACCAGAGGGCCAGGAGCGCCTCCGGATCAGGGAAGGGGCGGCCAGTGGTCACGATCGCCGCCCTGGCCGTCGGTCAGCGCAGCGAGGGCCTCGGCGCCTCGTACGCGGAGGGCCTCGGCTAGGCGCGCTTGCGTCGCCGGCGTCTTATTTTGCCCCAGCTTGAAGGTTCGGCGGAGGCTTAAATTGCCCAGGCGAAAGACCACAATGCCGGGCAGAAGCTGGGTGATAAGCGCCTCGCTTACCGTGGGCGCATGGGGCCCCTCTAGGGCCTGGAGCTGAGCGGCGAGGGCTGCGCGCCGGGCCGCTTCGTCCTCGAGGACGGTCAGGGTGCCCTGGGCCTCGAGGCGTACCGTATTCCAGGTGGGAACGGCAGGCTCGGGGGCATAGTCCTGGGCGCTGATATAGCCGTGGGGCCCCTGGAAAATCGCCAGGAGAGAAGCGCCCTCGCTGAGCCCGAGGCGGCGCCCCGTGGTCCGTGCCAGGTGGCCCTCGAGCATGCCCTCCCCGGCGACCCGCAGCGGCGCGGCGGCCACCTGAAGCTCCGGGGTAATTAGCGTGGCGAAAGGATAGGCCGCGAGGAAGGGGCGGTCCCGATCCTCCAAGGCGCTCATCCTAGGGTTCCCAGCATTCCAGGTCGTTAGCGAAGAGCACGGCCCCCTTGAAGAGGGTGCCAATTTCCCGCCGGCTTTGAAGCTCCCGGCCCCGGGTGCGGGGCGTGCGATGGGAGAGGATCAGCAGGGTGGCGTCGGCCTCCTCGGCCAGCTTGGCGAGCTGGGAGGGGGGCATGTGCTCGTCGCGGGCGAAGCCCCGGACATTTTCCGGTACGGCGTGGTGCCCGACGATGATGGTCGAGCCCTCCGCCAGGGTCTTCACGGTTTGGCGCCGGTTCCCCGTGTCCCCGGTAAAGGTGATGCCGACGTCGCCCACATCCACGCGCCAGGCGAGGCTGGTGCCCGGGCCGTGATCCGTGGCGATGGCGGAAAGCGCGATGCCATCGCGGCGAAAGCCTCGCCAGGGCTTGCGCCCCGTGCTATCGACCTCCTCCTGCAGCACTTCAAAGCCACCCTGGGAGAAGGGCGAGAAGAAATCGGCCAGGTGGGGGTAGGCCCCGTTCGGCCCGAGGAGCCGGCGAGTCCAGGTTTTCAGCCCGAGGGTTTTCTCGCCGTCGCTAGGGCCAAAGATTGGGAGGTCTTCCTTGCGCCGGAGGAGCGCTGCGCCCTGCAGGAAGGCGGGCAGGTCAGCGCTATGCTCAACGTGGAGTTGGCTAAAGGCCACGGCGATGAGGTCCTTAAAGTCGGCGCCGGACTCTTCGAAGCGGAGCGCCGAGCCGGGGCCCATGTCGATGAGGACCCGAGCCTTCCCATCGACCCAGACCAGATAGCCCGAGCC
>RGAU01000157.1 GCA_009919975.1 Gammaproteobacteria bacterium | reverse complement strand
CTCTTCCAGGCCATGGACGATCTGCGCGACGCCGGCGTCAGCCTTCTGACCCTCGGCCAGTACCTGCGCCCTACGCTGCACCATTTGCCCGTGGTGCGCTGGGTGCCGCCGGAGGATTTCGAGCGTTACCGCGAAGCCGGACTCGCCCGGGGTTTCCGCGAAGTGGCGTCGGGCCCCTTGGTCCGTTCGAGCTACCGTGCCGATCGGGTCTTCGCCCAAAGCGGTGGCGCCCTTCCGACGCTGGTCACGCCGCCGGGGGCGGAAGGACTCATTCCCCTACGTATTCTCAACAGCGATTCCTAGGAGGCCAACCATGGCAAGAGTGGTGATTACGGGCGCAAACCGAGGCATTGGTCTTGCCTTGGCAACGGCCTACGCGGCCCGGGGCGATGAGGTGATCGCCACCAGCCGCGCCCCGAGCGATGCCCTCGCCGCGCTGCCCGGGGTAACTCAGCATGCCCTGGAGGTGAGCGATGGCGCCAGCGTCGAAGCCTTTGTGAGCCAGGTGCCAGGCCCCGTGGATGTGCTCATCAACAACGCCGGTATTAGTGGCCCCGCCCGTCCCCAGCAAACCCTCGCGGAGATGGATTATGACGGCTGGGCCGAGGCCTTCGCCGTGAACAGCATGGGGCCGCTTCGCGTGCTTCAGGGCCTGCGGGAAAAGCTTGCCGTCGCGCCGGCGGGCAAGGCCGTGACCATCACGAGCCAGCTCGGCGCCCTCAGCTTGGATTGGCCCATGTCCTACGCCTACTGCGCGTCGAAGGCGGCGGTGAACAAGGTCATGCGCCTCGCTGCCCTTGATCTAAAGGATGAGGGCACGGCGGTGCTGCTGCTGCATCCCGGTTGGGTGCGCACGGATATGGGGGGGTCGGAAGCGGCGCTATCCGTCGAGGAGAGCGCCTCAGGGATCATGGCGGCGATCGATAGCCTCACCCTCGAGACCACCGGCGCCTTTCTGAACTGGGATGGTCGCCCTCACGAGTGGTGAGGGCCCGACTTCGCAGAGCCCCGCGGGGCGCGCCTAGCGCCCCAGCGTGCTTTGGGTGCTGGCGAGGGCCGCATCCGGGGCCGTCAACCACTGATTCAGCGTGAGCATATCCCCCGGAGTGAGGGTGCCCGTTTGCCGCTTCAAGGCAATCACGTCCTGCACGAAGTCGATGATCGAATTGGCGTGATCCCGAATCGCTGAGTACACGGCCCGCTGGGCAATGAGCACGTCTACCACGTTCCGCGTGCCGACCTCGTAGCCCGTCTGCGCCGCATCGAGCGCCGCCTTGGTGGATTTGATGGCCTGGGCCCGCGCGTGGGTGCGGGCGACGTCCCGCTTCACGTTGATGTAGAAGGCCCGCGTTTGCTGTCGCACCTGGCGCCGGGTCGTTTCTAGGTTCATGGCCTGAGCATCGAACCGCGCGTAGGCCTCCCGGCGCTGGGCGCTGATGCGGCCACCGGCGAAGAGGGGCATGGTGACGTTCAGGGCGATGGAGTTTTGGTCCGTCTCCCGGGGGACTAGCACGGCGCTGTCGTCCACCACGTTGAACTGGTCCGTTTCCGCGTCATTCACCGTGCGTTGCAGCGCGAGGCTGACCCGAGGCAGGTGGGCCGATGCCGCGGCCCGGGCGCCGGCAAGCGCCGCATCCTTGCCGAGTTCCGCAACCTGCAGATCCACGTTGTACTGATGGGCGAAATCGAGCCAGGCCTCCATCCCTTCTGGCGTGGGGTCGACCACGGGGAAGCTGTCCTTCAGGGGCCAGAGGGCCGCATGGGATTGCCCCGTGAGCACGGAGAGGGCCTCGAGAGCGACGCTCTTTGCAGCGTCGAAGGCCAGGCGATCGGCGACCGCCGTATCGAAGGCGGCCTGGGCGTCGTAGACGTCCGTAATGGCGACCAGGCCCACATCAAAGCGCTGCTGCACCTGCTCCAGCTGGGCCTTTAAGGCGGCTTCCTGGGCCTGGGCGGCGGAGAGATTCGCCGCGGCCCGTAGCACGGTGAAGTAGGCCTGGGAGACGCGGACGATAAGGTCCTGCTGAGCTTGCTTGAAGGTGGCTTCGGCCTGCTTCGTCAATTCGCTGCCGCTGCGGAAGGTAAACCACGCGTTCAAATCGAAGAGCGGCTGGGTGAGGGAGGCGACGTAGCCGTCGGAATCCTGCCCCGAATTCGTTGCGTTCTCGACGATGAAGGTCCCGATGGCGAATTGGCCTCGAGATTTGGAATAGGCGTCGCTGTCCGTGTAGGTGATGTTCGCCTGGGGCAGAAGGGCTGCCCGGGCGATCTTCCGCTGCTCAAGGCCCACGCGGTAGCTGGCCTCAGCCATGGCCAGCATGGGGTCGTTACTCAGCGCCAGCTCGTAAACCCCAGCGAGGGTGTTATCCCAGGCTTCAGTCATCATGGCATCGGGGGCGCTGCGGGGGAGCCTTTGATCCACCCAGGGGCCCTGGGCCTCGCTGAAGGCAGGACCGCTTTGCGACGCCGTCGTAGCGGCGCTGAAGCTTAAGACGGAGATGGCGAGAGCAAGAGCACGGGCACGGTTCACAGGCGAAACTCCGATTGAACTGCACGGGGCGCGGCCCCCGCGGGTGAGCAATGTTAGCAAAGTTAACATTGTCCCGCGACGGCCGGTGGTCGTGAAGCCTGGGCCTACGAGCTTCACAGAAACTTCCCAACTAGACGCTAGACGATGGTGCTGCCTTCCTTGCCCCAGTAGCGGTCTCGGAGGAGGCGCTTGTAGAGCTTACCCGTGGGGAGGCGAGGCATTTCATCGATGAAGTCCACGGAGCGCGGGACCATGTAGGCCGCGAGATGCTCCCGAGTGAAGGCCAGAAGCCGGGCCGCCAGGGCATCGTCAGCGGTCACCCCCGGGGCGACTTCCACTACGGCCTTCACCGCCTCCCCAAGGTCCGGATCGGGGACGCCGAAGACGGCCACGTCAGCCACCTCGGGGTGGAGCACGAGGGCATCTTCCACCTGTTGGGGATACACGTTCACCCCGCCGGAGATGATCATGAAGGCCTTGCGGTCCGTGAGATAGAGATAACCCTCCTCGTCGAGATAGCCGACGTCGCCCAGGGCAGTCCAGTTGTCATGGGTGGGGTGCTGGCAGGAGGCGGTCTTCTCCGGCGCCTTGTGATACTCGAAGGGGCGCGCCGGTTGTTCGAAATAGACCAGCCCCGCCTCTCCCGTTGGAAGCTCCGCGCCGTCCTCATCGCAGATATGGACCACGCCATTCGCTGCCCGGCCCACGGAGCCCGGATGCTTCAGCCATTCTTCGCTGGTGATGAAGGTCGAGCCGTTCCCTTCCGTGCCCGCGTAGTACTCATAAAGCACCGGACCCCACCAGTCGATCATCTGCTGCTTCACGGCGACGGGGCAGGGGGCTGCGGCGTGGATGGCCACCTGATGGGTGCTGAGGTCGAACTGGCTGCGCTCGGCCTCGGGGAGCTTCAGCATGCGCACAAACATGGTGGGCACCCACTGGCTGTGAGTAACGCCGTAGCGCTCGATATGCCCGAGCGCCGTCTCCGGGTCGAACTTTTCCATCATCACCACCGTCGCCCCCAGGGACTGAGCGCCGATGGAGTAGGCAAAGGGGGCCGCGTGGTAGAGGGGCGCCGGGGACAGGTAAACGCTGTGCTCTGTGAAGTGGTACTGCGCCGCGAGGGCCTGGGAAATGCGCGTGCCAGCCCGGATGCTCTCGCCGGAAAGCGGCCGCTTGATGCCCTTCGGCCGCCCCGTGGTGCCTGAGCTGTAGAGCATGCTGTCCCCGGCCGGTTCCTCCGCGGGGTTCGTGGCGGGCTGATCGGCCAGGGCGGCGTCGTAATCGATCCACCCGGGCAGGGCCCCATCGGTCATGAGGAACGCCTTTACCCCAGGGCAGGGCTCGCGGAGTGCGTCGGCTACCGTGCCCCGGGCCGCGCTGCTAATCAGGATCGAGGCATCGCAGTCGTTGACGATGTAGGCCGCTTCTTCCGCGGTTAGATAGCGATTGATGCAGGTGAGGTAGAGGCCACTTCGGTAAGCCGCCCAGGCCACCTCAAAGAAGCGCAGATTGTTCTCCATAAACAGGGCGATGTGGTCCCCAACGCCGAGGCCCTGGGCCTTGAAATAGTGCGCCAGCTGCGCCGAGCGGGCGTTCAGGGTGGCGTAGTCGAGCACCTCGCCGGTATTAGCATTAATGGCCGCGGGCTTTTCGGGCGCAACGGACGCCCAGTGTCCTGGATACATAGTGATGGTTCCCCTCCCAAAGGTGCCTCCGAGCCTACGGCCCTCGACGCGAGCCGTCTAGCCGGGTGGCGGTTCCGCGGGTGGCGGTTCCACCGGCGGACGGTCGACGGGGCCCCCGACGGCGCCTTAAGCTCGGGACAGCGATTTCACGGAGTACGCACCACACATCTTTTGAGGGGGAAGCATGGGGAAGCTAACGCAAGGTAATCGGTCCCTAGAAGGCCGCATCGCGCTGGTCACCGGGGCCGGTTCGGGCATGGGCCGGGCCACGGCCTATGTTCTGGCGGATGAGGGCGTGCAGGTGGCCCTGTTTGATCTGAACGAAGCGGGCCTCGCGGAGACCGTCAGCGCGATCGAGGGCGCCGGGGGGCGGGTCAAGGGTTGGACCGTCGATCTGGCCGAGCCGGGCGCGGCCGAGCGCGCCGTGGAGGAAGCCGTGGCCCATTTCGGAGGCCTCGATATCCTCATTAACAATGCGGGGATTTCGATCTTTACCCCCGTGGACGCGGACAACTACCTGGAGATTTGGGATAAGCACTTAAGTGTGCTGCTGACGGCCCAGGTACGCATGGTCCGCGCCGCGCTCCCTGCGCTCCGCCGCTCCGACGCGGCGCGGATTGTGAACATCGCGTCCACGGAAGGGCTGGGTGCGACCCCCTACGGCAGCCCCTATACCGCAGCGAAGACCGGCGTGACGGGGCTGACCCGATCCCTCGCGGTGGAGCTTGGGCCGGAAGGCATCACGGTGAACTGCATTTGCCCAGGCCCCATCAAAACGGGCATGACCGCCGCCATTAGCGAGGAGCACAAAACCATCTTCGCCAAGCGGCGTACGGCCTTAAAACGCTATGGGGAGCCGGAGGAGGTGGCGCAAATGACCGTCTCCCTGTGCCTGCCCGCCGCGAGCTACCTCACCGGGGCCGTCATTCCCGTGGATGGTGGGCTGATGGCGCGTAACGCCTAGGAGACCCCATGGAGATCAACCTGCTGAGCCCCGCGAGCTTCGCCGCGGGTCATCCCCAGGACCAGTACGGCTGGCTCCGGGAGCACGCGCCCTGCTACTGGCACGAAACGCCCGATGGGGACGGCTTCTGGGCCGTGACACGCTATGCGGAGGTGCGTGCCATTGGCCGCGATCCCCAGCGCTTCTCCTCCGAGCCCACCATCATGATCGAGGATCCCGAGCCCGGGCTCTTTGACGACGGCGTCCACAAGATGATGCTCATGATGGATCCCCCGTCCCATACCACCTACCGGAAGTTGATCAGTCGAGAATTTACCCAAGGCCCGGCCGCGGCCATGGCCCCCTGGATCGAAGCGTTTGCAAAGCAGATTGTCGATGCGGTGATCGACAAGGGGCAGTGCGATTTCATGCAGGATGTGGCCGGGGAGATGCCCAGCTATGTCATTGCCAAGCTCATGGGGCTCCCCCTGGACGACGGGCGCAAGCTCTACGCCTTAACGGAGACCATTCACAGCGCCGCGGAAACCCTGCCCCCGGGAGCTCAGGGGGAGGCCGTGGCCGCCATGTTTGGCTACGGGCAGCGCATCATTGAAGAGAAGCGGGCCCGGCCCACGGATGATCTGGCGAGCCGGCTCCTCGCTGCGGAGATTGATGGCAAGCGCCTCGATGATGTCGACTTCCTCCTTTTCTTCCTTTTGCTGATCGATGCCGGGGGCGATACCACGCGCAACCTGTTAGGCAGTGCGCTGTTGGTGCTGCTCGATCATCCCGAGATC
>RGAU01000156.1 GCA_009919975.1 Gammaproteobacteria bacterium | reverse complement strand
GCGTCAGCCACGACCCGGCCCTCGAACCCTACTTCGATCGCGTGGTCACCCTAGAGGACCTCCAGGAGTCCAGGTCGTGAGCGCCCTGCTCCGCCTGGCTACGGCGAGCCTCCTCGCTCGGCGCCGCACCACGGGGCTCATGCTCCTGGCCCTCACCCTCTCCTGCGCCCTGCTTTTTGGGGTGGAGAAGCTTCGCAGCGAGCTGCGCACCAGCGCCTATGCGGCCGTTGGGGCGGTCGATCTCATCGTCGGGGCCCGCACCGCCCCGGAGCAGCTGCTCCTGGCCACGGTCTTTCACTACGGCGCGCTGTCCACGCCACTACCCCGATCGACGGAAGCACGCCTGGCCGCCCACCCGGCGGTGCGCTTTGCCCTACCCCTGAGCCTCGGGGATAGCGTGGCCGGCCTCCCGGTGGTGGGGACCGTTCCCGCTTACTTTGCGCACCTGGGCACCCCGCCCGAGGGTGCCCTTGCCTTCCAAGCCGGGGCCCCCTTCACCAGCGATGAAGAGGTTGTGCTCGGCGCCGAGGCGGCCCGGCGCCTGGGCAAGGACCTAGGAGACCCCCTAACCCTAAGCCATGGGCTTGGGGCCCAGTCCTTCCTGGAGCACGGGGACCACCCTCTTCAGGTCGTCGGGATCCTCGCCCCCACGGGAACGCCGCTGGATCAGCGCGTTCTCGTTAGCCTGGAAGCCCTTCACGCGGCTCACGATGGTGTTGCCAGCGGGGCGCCGGAGGAGGAGAACATCAGCGCCCTGCTCCTGGGCCTGGCGCCTCGCGCCGCCGCCCTCGGTCTAGCGGCCCAGCTCAATCGTAGCGAGGATCCCCCGCTCACGGCGGCGCTCCCGGCCCTAACGCTGGCCGGACTCCTACGCTGGCTGGGGGCCGGAGAGGCGGTGCTACGGGTGCTTTCGATCTTTGTGATGGTCGTGGCCCTTACGGGGATGCTGGCCATGATGCTCGCGAGCCTTGAGCAGCGGCGCCGGGAAATGGCCGTCCTTCGGGCCCTCGGGGCGGGCTTTGGAACGCTCCTGGCCCTGCTCCTGGCCGAGGCGCTGATCCTGACCTTCCTCGCCATCGGCCTTGGCCTTGGGCTTGTGCACGGCGGCCTTGCCCTAGCGGCGCCGGCGCTACAAAGCGCGACGGGGCTCGCCCTTCAGGACCTAGGTCCGACCCCTGGGGAAGGCCTGCTGGTCCTCGGCGCCCTCGCCCTCGCGACCCTGGCTGGGCTCCTGCCCGCCTGGCTCGCGGCCCGTCGCGCACTCATGGATGGCCTCAGCCCCCAAGGCTAGCGCCGCGCCCCGCCCTGGGCCCTTGCCTTCGGCTTCCCTTGGCCCCTACTATGTAGCGATCACTACACAAATGGGGACCTGATGCCATGACCCGCTTTGACGCCCTTCTTTTCCTGCTCCTTGCGCCCCTCCTGGTTTATACGGCGCTGGTGGTGCAGAGCCACGGCCTTGGCCTCCTCCCCCTCTTCTTTCAGGCCATCGCCGAACACAGCTGGCAGGGGCAATTCAACTTCGACTTCCTGACCTTCCTCACGCTCTCGGCCTGCTGGAGTGCCTGGCGCTTCGGCTACGGCGTGAAGGGGTGGGCCCTGGCGGTGCTGGCCTTCTTCGGCGGCATGCCCTACCTGGCCACTACCCTATTTCTGCTGCGCCGGCGCCACGGCGCCGACTGGGCCGCCATTCTCCTTCCCCCTAAAGCCGAATGAACCCAAAAAAAACGGCGCCCGAAGGCGCCGTTTTCAGGGCGTAGCGCGAAGGCGCCTAGAGATCGAAGCGATCCAGGCGCATCACCTTGGTCCAGGCGGCGATGAAGTCCTCCACGAACTTGCCTTCGCCGTCCCGAGCGGCATAGACCTCCGCGATGGCTCGAAGCTCGGCGTGGGAGCCGAAAAGCAGATCCACGGGGGTGGCGGTCCACTTCACCTCGCCGGTAGCACGATCGACGCCTTCATAGAGGCCTTCCCCGGCAGGCTTCCAAGCCGTCTCCATGGACAAGAGATTGCTGAAGAAGTCCGGGGAGAGCGTGCCCACCCGATCCGTGAGCAAACCATGCTCGATCCCGGCGGTGTTCGCCCCGAGGGCTCGGAGACCACCGACGAGGGCCGTCATCTCCGGCACGGTCAACTGGAGAAGATTGGCGCGGTCGATGAGAGCCTGGGTCGGCGCCATCCACTCGCTTTCACCGTAGAAGTTCCGGAAGCCATGCAGCGGTGGCGTCGGTGCGTCCCGGTGCGAAGGGCACGGAAACGCTATGGCCTGCGGCGGCAGCGGCTTGCTCGATGGCCGCAGCGCCCCCAAGGACGATCACATCGGCGAGGGACACCTGAGCGCCCCCGGCCTTGTTGAAGCGGGTCTGCACCCCTTCCAGCACCAATAGCACCTTGCCGAGTTCCGCGGGGGAGTTCACGGCCCAATCCTTCTGCGGCGCCAGGCGAAGGCGGGCACCATTGGCGCCGCCGCGCATATCCGAACCGCGGAAGCTGGCCGCCGAACCCCAGGCAGCGCGAACGAGCTCGGGCACGGACAGCCCCGTAGCCAGAATCTCGCCCTTGAGGTCTTCCGCATCGTCGGCGCTGATGAGGGGGCCCGTGACCGGCGGCAGCGGGTCCTGCCACAGCAGGGTCTCGCTGGGCACGTCGCTGCCCACGTAGCGGGCCTGGGGCCCCATGTCCCGGTGCGTGAGCTTGAACCAAGCCTTGGCAAAGGCCAGCTCAAACTGCGCCGGATTTTCGAGGAAGCGGCGGGAGATCTTCTCGTAGGCCGGATCGGCTTTCAGCGCGAGGTCCGTGGTGAACATGATCGGAGCGTGGCTCACCCCTTCGAGGTGCGCGTCGGGCACCGTACCCGCTGCGGCCTTGCCCTTGGGCACCCACTGGGTGGCGCCGGCGGGGCTCTTGGTCTGCTCCCACTCGTAGGCAAAGAGGTTCGCCAGATACATCATGCTCCAGCGGGTGGGGGTGGCCGTCCAGGCCCCTTCCAAGCCGCTGGTGATCGTGTCCTCAGCGTTTCCCTTGCCACAGCTGTTCTTCCAGCCGAAGCCCTGGGCTTCGAGGTCTTCCCCGGCCGGGGCCACGCCCACGCACCCTTCCGGGCTACGTGCGCCATGGGCCTTACCAAAGGTGTGGCCCCCGGCGATCAGCGCCACGGTCTCTTCATCATTCATGGCCATGCGGCCGAAGGTTTCCCGGATGTCCTTCGCTGCCAGCAGCGGATCGGGCACCCCGTTGGGGCCCTCCGGATTCACGTAGATGAGCCCCATCTGCACCGCGGCGAGGGGGTTATCGAGCTTCCGCTCGCCCTTATAGCGCTCGTCCGCCAGCATTTCCGCTTCCGGACCCCAGTACACGAGATCAGCTTCCCAATCGTCTTCCCGGCCCCCGGCGAAGCCAAAGGTCTTGAAGCCCATGGCCTCGAGGGACACGTTCCCCGCCAGCACCATGAGGTCAGCCCAGGACAGGCTCCGGCCGTACTTTTCCTTCACGGGCCAAAGGAGGCGCCGCGCCTTGTCGAGGTTTCCGTTATCAGGCCAGCTGTTTAAGGGCTCGAAGCGCTGTTGCCCACCCCCGGCGCCGCCGCGACCGTCGGCAATCCGATAGGTCCCGGCGCTGTGCCAGGCCATGCGAATGAAGAAGGGCCCATAGTGGCCATAGTCCGCGGGCCACCAGGGCTGGGACTCGGTGAGCACGGCGCTGATGTCCGCCTTCACCTCAGCCAGATCGAGGGCCGCAAAGGCTTCGGCGTAGTCAAATTCGCCGCCAAAGGGATCGGACTCCACGCTGTGCTGGCGCAGCGGCGCAAGGTCCACGCGCTCGGGCCACCAAAACTGGTTGGACTTCGGGGCACCCATCGGTGCAGCAGAGGCCGCGGCGGCGGTCACCGCGAAGGCCGTTGCCAGGGCAAGAGGTTTTAGGGTCATGATTCGTGCTCTCCATGGGGATGACGAAAGAATTGCGCGATGAATTAGAGGCTTTTCGATAGTTTTTATCAATCGAAAATCCCGATCGCAGCGATAGATGAACTTGATCTACGGGTCAGCGCCCTATATTTTACCCGGGTAAAATTAAGGAGCGACCCATGTTTGTACTATTCGAAGGCACCACCCCCCTTGCCGAAGGGAGCTACCCCGCCCTGTCGGCCCAGCGCGAGGCCCTCGCTCCGGAGGCACGGGGCTCGGCACTCATTCTCAATCTTGTCACCGGGGATATCGCCTACGGCCCCGATCCGGCACCCCCCCAAAGCGCGCCGGCCAGCACAAGCCGGGGCCGCCCTAAGCTTGGGGTGGTTTCCGGAGAGGTCACCCTGCTCCCGCGTCACTGGCAATGGCTCAAGGCCCAGCGCGGCGGCGCTTCCGCCACCCTGCGCCGACTTATCGACGAAGCCCGGCGCGCGGGCCAGGGCGAGGCCGAAACCAAGGCACGGCAGGAGCGCTGTTACCGCTTCATGACCCACCTTGGTGGCGACCTTCCGGGCTACGAAGATGCGCTGCGGGCCCTCTTTGCCGGGGATGAGACCACCTTCGCGGAAACGATCAAGCCCTGGCCCGAGGGCCTGCGCACCTGGGTGTGGCGCCTTGCGACGGAAGCACCCCAAGCGGAAGGCGAGGAAGGCCAGGAGGAAAGGCGCTAAACTCTCGCTGTTGCTTTTGAGGCCGGCTATGCGCGCTGATTCTCTTTGGGCCTTAACGGCCGGCTTTCGTCGCCCCTTTGGCCTCGCCGCTTTGGCGCTGCTTCTCGCGAGCGGGGCGCTACTGCTGGTGCCCCTCCTGGGCACCTTC
The DNA here is from genome assembly GCA_009919975.1 of Gammaproteobacteria bacterium. Classification (GTDB taxonomy): domain Bacteria; phylum Pseudomonadota; class Gammaproteobacteria; order Pseudomonadales; family Azotimanducaceae; genus Salivita. The sequence continues at coordinate 1,182 of RGAU01000156.1, read as the reverse complement.
GCCATCGACGTGGCCCTGGCCGGGGATCTGGCCCCGGGAACGCCCGCGCTGCGGTCCCTCGCCCAGGGCTTTGCGGAGCATGCCCTGCTGGCCTACCTCCTGCTTTCCGCCGCGGCCATCGTGCTGGTGACCGCGCTCGCGGGGCTCTTCCATTTCCTCCGGGGGCGCTGGACGGCCCTGGCCTCCGAGGGGCTGATTCGTCGCCTGCGCCTCGCCCTGCACGATCAGCTGGAACACCTCCCGGCGCCCTGGCACGACGGCATGGACACGGGGGATCTGGTGCAGCGCTGCTCCAGCGACGTAGAGACGCTGCGCGTCTTCTTCTCCAACGACGTGCTGGAAATCGCCCGAGCCATCGCCCTACTCCTGGCGCTCCTGCCCCTCATGTTCTGGCGCAACCCGAGCCTAGCCGCCCTATCGCTCCTCCTCATGCCCCTCATCTTCACCTTTGCCGTGCTCTTCTTTCGCCGGGTAAAGCAGGTGTTTACGGTCACCGACGAAGCCGAAGCCGCCATGACCGCGGCACTGCAGGAAAACCTCACGGGCATCCGCGTGGTCCGCGCCTTCTCACGCCAGCCAGAGGAGCGGCTGCGCTTTGCCGGCTTCAACGCCACCTTCCGGGACCATAATCGTCGGCTCATCGATCTCATGGGGGTGTACTGGTCCACCAGCGACCTGCTCTGCCTGACCCAGCTGGGCATCGTGTTGTTCGCCGGGGCCTACCAGCTTCAGGCCGGGACCCTCTCCGTAGGGGAGCTCTTCGCCTTCCTCACCTGGGAAGGCATGGTGATCTTCCCTTTGCGGCAATTCGGGCGAATCCTGACGGATGCGGGCAAGGCCTCCGTGGCCCTGACCCGCCTTCGGGCGATCCTCGAAGCCGCTCCCGAACCGCAGGGGATCCCGGAGGCGGCACCCCGACGGCCCCTTGCCCTGGCGCTGGATCGCCTCACCTTCACCTACCCGGGCGCAGCGACGCCGGCGCTACGGGACCTTACCCTTTCCGTTGCTCCCGGGGAGACGCTCGCCATCCTCGGCGCCCCGGGCGCCGGCAAGAGCACCCTGCTCCGCCTCTTGCTTCGCTACTACGAGGCCCCCGCCGGTGCCATTGCCCTAGGCCTTTCCCCCGAGGCCCTGAGGCCCCTGGACCATTGGCCCCTGGGCGCCCTTCGGGGCGCCCTAGCC